>JAHWYE010000184.1 GCA_020028195.1 Nitrospirota bacterium | reverse complement strand
TTCGCTTCTTCTCGCGCAGCCCCGGAGATTGTTTTGGCTTCATGTTCATGTTCCCTTCTTCGGCAGCTTGACGGTATAGGTCCCCTCGCCCCAGGACGTCACCCGCACCTGCCCCGTTCGACTCAAACGATCGACTTCGAGCATGGCCTGGTTCCGGGTGAGACCCGGCAAGGTCGGCACCAAGTCATCGAGGTGACAACCAAGACCGCATCGCACCGCACTGCGCCGGATGTCGAAACCTCCGTCCAGTATAGCTCTGCAGCCCCGACTCTGTTTCGCCCAGACGCGCACTCAAGCCCTGGGCACAGCTTGGATCAAATCCGGTTCTCCTGGTCCCGCTTGCAGGTGTCTTGAGCGATCATGCGCTGCCCGTCAGTGGCATCCTTGGGAATTCTGGCCAGACAAGCCTTCAGCGTGTCCTCGACTGCGCCTGACGCCGCTTCGCCCAGCCCTGCCGCTGAGGTGGCAGGAGTGGCCCCGCCCGCAGGTTGATCCGCCGCATATGTTGACAGCGGAGAGATACACGGGATCAGCGCCAACGACGCGACAATGCCCATCCGCTTTATGAATTGAGAGACTTTCATGTTCGTCCCTCCTTGGGGATCTGGGCCTCAGGGTTTGGCGCTTTGTCGCGCGGCCCCACGCGATGAAGCGCCCTGAACCCGAACAGGCGTCACATGCTGGTCGCCTTGGGCAGGGGTCTACAAGACTCCGCTAACGCGATGCCATATCGGCGACGGGTCTGGTCACGCCTCGGTTCCCGGTGACCTCTCCGATTGGCTTTGATGCCGGAATCGACGACTTCCCCACACAGCAGGCATTTCCAGCCGGAGTAGCAGCGTGTCGAGCTTTCCGCATCCTCCAGCCGGACAGTCACCATCAGACCATGACAACGTCGGCAGTTCATCTGTTGACCTCCCCCGGTTTGACAGAGCTCACGGAGTCAGCACACCCGACCAACGTCCACAACCGCATGGAGTCGTTGCACACGACCAGGGACCCCTCCCTCTCCTCACGCCGACCTCTGGTACACGAAGGGCGTCGGTCCTGGTATTCAACACCGATGCATGCAGTACTACTGAGAGGCTTTAGCCCAGAAGCGGCGGAGACTGGGGAATCGGTCGCGCGAGGAAGGAATCAGAACACGCGAAGGATAGGACAGTCAGCGTGGCTCAATACGTCATGCTTGTCGTGATCATACACCCACAGGAGCAGTCTATTCAACATGTATTCGAAGGACCGTCACCTGCGACGCGCGTTCACCTAAGCAGTTAAACGGGCGCACCTGCCGCCCGCTGATTAAGAGTCAGCCACCTATCGCAGGCTTGATGGTGACGCCATCTCGACAGGGTTGCGGACGACGCGGATGCCAGCGGATTCATGGGAGAAATGCCAGTAGGGATCGGGGGGTTAGGCAGCGGGGTTGCGCCCATCCCCACTAGTCCAACCAGTCTTTCTCTTTGAGCTTTCTAGGCAGGTACTTCTTGGTGAGGTACTGAAAGTCTTTGTTGGCGAGTGCGTCCAGTTCGTACTTGAGCCCGCTCGAGAGCATCCGCTTGATTTCCTGCTGCCAGCCCGGTTTCTGGAACCACGCATAGTTGAGGAGCTCGCGGGCGCGGGTGATGTCTTTGTCGTTGAGCTTGATGCCCACGTTGCGGGGGAGCCCGTAGCGTTCTGGATCCGCGCTGGAGAGCCCGATGAACTTGGCCTTCGGAATGGCCATCCGCTGACTTTCGAAGGCGAGATTGATCGAGCCCTGCTTGATGACCGAGTAGATGTAGTAGCCCCACGGGTCGTTGTCCACGAGCACATAGACCGGCAGCCGCCGTTCCTCGTGCAGCCTCCGCGCCAGGCGCCGGACGCCACGGGGCGGCTGGCCGTTTCCGGTCAGGAGAATGCAGTTGTACTTCCGCCAGAACTTGTCTTCTGAGAGGCGGTTCCACTGAGTGCCCTTCTCCACGAGGAGGACGAAATCGGCCGTGCATTTCTTGATCTGCACGTATTCCGGCTCGATAATGGAGGGGACCGAATAGCCGCCTTTCCCCAGCTTGGCGCAGTCCACCCGGTCGCCGTCGTCAACCAGCACCAGCGGCCCGACCACGGAGCCGCCGTTCTCGGCACGCACGTGCAGCTCTTCCCGGAGGGCCTCCAGCGACACCTCCAGGTCCTCGATGACCGGGTCTGATTCGTCTTGGGTGTCGAACGTGTTCTCGTGCGAGTCCTTGATCGTGTGCTTGGTCCGGTAGTAGATCTCCCTGAGCGAAGTCGTGAGATGCGCGCGCTGGAGCTCGCAGAGCGCATCAGCCACGAGGATCGTCTGCATGAACTTCTTGGCCATCCCGACATTGAAAAAGGAGCGGGCCTGTTTCCCTTTGCCCATCTCGATCAAGCCCTTATGCTCGTTGAACGTGACGTTCGACAGGGAGCGGACGGGAATCGAGAGCGTGGGGTCCTGGCGCCGTTGGGCGGCTGTGATCACCACGTCGGCCACTCCGATGAGCTTCCTCTCGACTGCGCTGCTTTTCGTTCGCTGTGTGTGCGCCATGGTGGCACCTATCTCCTCTTCCGCGTTGCGCGTTTTTTCGGTTTGCCGGCCGGCTTTATCGCTTTCGTCTTCCGTTGAGGCTTCGAGTGGGCGCGCTGCGTCGGCCTGGCGGCTCCCCTCTTGCCCCTCGCCTGACGCCTGGCCTTCCTGCTCAGCCGCGTCGGCTTCGCAACCTCCTGTTCGTCTTCGGGAGTTCCCTTGGGGGGCACGGCCTCTGTGGGCGCCTCGACGATCGGAACTGACACCTCTCCTTCAACGCCCTCCGGGGTGACGATGATCGAGTGTGGGAGGCCTTCCGGGCCCCCTCCCTTCTTTCCCAATAGCTCGTCGGTCTTCTCGCCACCGGTCCGCTTCATGGCGATCTTCTGCAACTGCTCCTTCAGCTTTTCTGTGGGCAATCGGCCGCCCTTGAGGCGATTGCAGGCCTCGACGACTTCCTCGATGTAGAGTTCGAAGATGTTGCGCCGCCGGTACTCGCTCTGGGCCCGCTCCCGTCGTTTGAGAAAGGTTCCGAGCCGGCGGCCGCATTCACGCAGGGCCAGCGTGATCTCTTTGCGGATCTCATCGTAATCGGCGATCGCTTCCTTGGATTCGCTGGTGAACGGAACCCAGACCGAGGCCATATGGACGAGAATCACCATGGGGCCCGCCGGAAGCGCGCCTTTGGACTGAGTCACGCCGTAGTTGCGCCAGGTGGTGTCGAGCACCGACTTGAAGATGGCGCAGGCGGACTGCTGATAGAGCAGCGGCACGCGGTTGGCGTAGCGGATCACGCGGGCCAGCTCGTGGTTGCCTTGTTGATCCTCCCCTTCGGCCAGCGGGACCTTCTTCTCTTCCTGGGTTTCCGCCGCCTCTTCCAGCCCCTGGCCGTAGGCCAAGCCCGCCTCGATCACGAAGGGGTTCCCGCGGTACACTGCCGGCGGCCGGCTCACTGCCGTGTAGAACTCTCCCTTGATTTGCTGATATAGGCCGGAGAGGATGGCCTTTTCGCCGATCGGGGAGAGGCAGTTGGTCGGTGGCGCCATGATCTTTGTAGACTGGATGGCCTTATACAGCGCCTCGGCGGCGTGCCCGTGGATGTCCCGGGGGCGCTTGCGGGGCGAGATCCCCGCCGCCTTGCAGATTTCCTCGGCGAGCCGAGGAGAAACGCGGCTGAAATCGCCGGCCAGGAACCCCGAGAGCCAGTGGCTCTTGGTGTCCTGAAGCATCTTCAGCAGCATCCCGAGTTCGATGCCGTAGGGGTGCGGCTTGATCTCGCGCGGCGACGGAGGGAGTTCGTGGTACGTCCGGGGATACTCCTTGGTCTCTCCCTCGGGCGTGAGGTAAGTGAGCTTGACGTGCGGATTGGTGATGATGGTCTGCTCGATGTACTCGTCCACCGAGGCACGTCCCTTCTGGTAGCGGCCCTCCACCTCGATGGTCACCTGGGTCCCACGGTGACTATCCCAGTGGATCTGCTTTTTCTCGAGAATCCGAGGCTCGTTCTTCTTGGTATCGATCTGGACCTCAAAGTAATGGGCGGGCGTCCTCGCGCTGGTGCGGGAGATAATCCGGACGGGCTTGCCCGTTGTCAGCTGTCCGTACATGCCGGCGGCTGAGATGCCGATCCCCTGCTGTCCTCGGCTCATGCGCAGCCGATGGAACTTGGACCCGTAGAGGAGCTTCGCGAATATTCGCGGAATCTGTTGGCGGACGATGCCGGGGCCGTAGTCGGTGACCGTAATCCGGAAGCGGCTGGCCTGGCTCGGAGGCAGCGGAGGTTCGCCATTTGAGACGACCTCCAGCTTGACGATCACCTGAGGGAGAATTCCGGCCTCCTCACACGCATCAAGCGCGTTATCGACGGCCTCCTTGACGCACGTGAGCAGCGCCTTTCTCGGATTGTCGAAACCCAAGAGATGCCGGTTCTTGGTGAAGAACTCGGAAACGGAGATCTCCCGCTGGCGAGCCCCCATCTC
>JAHWYE010000397.1 GCA_020028195.1 Nitrospirota bacterium | reverse complement strand
GGGAAGCCGATCGTTGCCAGCGTGGCGGGGTTCAGCGAAGAAGACTTCGTGACCATCGCCAGGGCGATCAACGAAAGCCGGCCTGATCTGGTTGAGATCAACCTCTCGTGTCCCAATGTTCCCGGGGAGCCGCAGATCGGCTATGACCCGGACGCCTCGGCGCGGCTGCTGGAGCGGGTGCGGAAAGTCGTGTCCGTGCCCATGGGCGTGAAGCTGCCTCCTTATTTTGATCCGGCTCATCAAGAACGGATGGCGCAGGTGCTGGAAGGAGTCGGCGTGCAATTCCTCTCGCTGATCAATTCGGTGGGGAATGGTCTGGTCGTGGATCCGGACAGAGAGTGTGTGACGATCAAGCCGAAAGGCGGATTCGGCGGACTGGGCGGCTCGCTGATCAAGCCGGTCGCCCTGGCCAATGTCCGCGCGTTTTGGAAGCTGTTCGGCGGCCGGGTTCCGATCATCGGGGTCGGCGGTGTGGTCACCGGCACCGATGCCTTTGAGCATTTCCTGTGCGGGGCCTCGGCGGTGCAGGTCGGAACAGCATTGGTTGAGGAGGGGCTGGGGGTGTTTGAACGGCTGGAGAACGAACTCGTGACGCTGCTGGGCCGGAAAGGGTACGCGTCTCCGTTAGCCTGCCGCGGAAACCTGAAGGAGCTCTGAAGCTGCTACCTTGCGAAGTTTCTGGGCAACAGGCGCAGAAGCAGGGCCTGACGCAGGAGTTGAGCCACGTTTCGCACTTTCAGGCGCCGCATCAAATTGAACCGGTGCACTTCGACGGTTCTCACGCTGATCGCAAGCTGTTCAGCTATCTCGCGGTTCGTGAGCCCTTGCGCCACAAGGCGAAGAATTTCCTTCTGACGCGGCGTCAAGCTACGGCGTGCGTTGCCCTTCAGTGCAGAACGTCCCTTCTGAGAACTCCGCATGATGCTTGCTCCCATCCTGTGTTTGGTCGTTCTCGATCAAGACCTTAATGAGAACGCCAGCCCATGGGTATACAGTCTAGCAAATACTCTTACGCGATGTAAACCCATGCCCGCAAGTAGTCTTTGCAAGGGCTGATGAATGTTTGAAGCGCTTCGTGTCATCGGCCGTTGTCACTTCGTGGAACGACCCGCCCGCACCACGCTCACCGTTCTGGGGATTGCCCTTGGAGTATCGGTGTCGGTTGCGATTCGGACGGCGAACGTTGATGTGCTGAGGTCGTTCCAGGACACCGTCAACACGGTGGCCGGTCGAGCGACCCTGGAAGTATCCGGTGGGGAGCTGGGATTGGACGAGAACATGATTGCTGTTCTCAGAAGCCACCCTGACGTGTCCTCCGCCAGTCCGATTCTCCATCAGTCAGCGAGGGTGGTTGGAGGACCGAATGACGGGAAATCTCTGATCGTCATGGGGCTCGATCTGCTTGAAGCGCGTGAGGTCAAGGGACTCCGAGTGCGTGGGGCCGGCCGTGATGACGCGCTGCTCGTTGAGGGCCTGCTCGCAGCGGATACGATCTTTGTGGGTAAGCGGCTGGCCGCGGAATGGGGAGTCCAGGTGGGAACTGCTCTGGACATCCTCGTCGGGATGAGCGCGCACCGGGTCGTGATCCGAGGCCTGCTTGAGTCCGAGTCAGGGCTCCCTTCGGCGTGGGAGCACATGGGGGTGATGCTTGGGTTTGGTGGGCCGACTGGACCGGATTGATCTTGTGACCGAGGCCGGCCGTCCTGTGGAGAAGGTCAGAGAAGAGTTGCAAGGCTTGCTCCCACCGTCCTTGATGGTGCGTCGCCCGTCCCATCGCAATGAACAGGTCGAACGGATGGTGCGGGCCTTTCAACTGAATCTGTCGACGTTGGGCGGCGTTGGGCTGTTGGTCGGCCTTCTCCTCGTCTATAACACGGTGTCCTTTGCGGTCGTCCAGCGTCGGCGGGAAATCGGAATTCTCCGCGCCCTGGGCATGTCACGCCAAGGCATCAGCGCGCTGTTCCTGGGGGAGGCGGCGCTCATGGGTCTCCTCGGAGGTCTCGTCGGCAGTGAAGCCGGGGTCCTGCTGGCGCGCGCGCTGGTGGCTCTCCTCAGTCGAACCGTCTCGGACCTCTACGTGCCTGTTGCGGCGATGTCCGACGGAGGCATGGTTGTGTCTCCTGGTTTGTTGGGGAGCGGGCTCACGATGGGTCTCGGCGTGTCTATGCTGGGGGCTATGAGTCCCGCCAGGGATGCGAGTCGGACGGCTCCCGCTCGGGCCCTGGCACCCGGCGAGTACGAGGACAGTCGGGAACTGCGCGTCGCCCCGCTGGCCTGGTTCGGTTGTGGCTGCCTGGTCCTGGCCGGTGCGTCGGCCTTGCCAGGGCCGGTCCAGGGGCTGCCGCTCTTCGGGTATGCGTCCGCGTTCTGTGTGCTGCTCGGTTTGTCGCTTCTCGCTCCTGCGGTTGTGCGCGGGGCCTGCGAACTCGTCCATGTGAACCGAGGGTGGATGCAGACAGGGCGTGGAATTGACATGCTCGGCCGCATCGCCATCGAGCAGGCTGGGCGCGCTCCGGGGCGCGCCGCCGTCACGGTGTCAGCCCTGATGATCGGGATCGCCATCATGATGGGCGTGGGGGTCATGATCCAAAGTTTCCGCCACACCGTGGAGATCTGGATTCACCAAACCATCATGGCCGATCTGGTTGTTGCACCGACCACCTGGCCTCAGGAGGACGAAAGCGGCATGCTGGCGA
>JAHWYE010000183.1 GCA_020028195.1 Nitrospirota bacterium | reverse complement strand
GCTCCGCCCAAGGGGCACATTGGGATTTTCAATCGCTCCCATTATGAAGACGTGCTGATCACCCGGGTGCACGGGCTGATCTCTGACAAGCAGGCCAAACTACGGTTAGACCAGATCCAAGAGTTCGAAGAGCTGTTGTGCGAGAACGGGACCGTGGTGCTCAAGTTTTTCCTGCACATCTCCAAGGACGAGCAACGGGAACGGCTGGAGGAACGAATTCGGGATCCCGAAAAGCGGTGGAAGTTCAACATGGGCGATCTAGAGGAGCGGAAACTGTGGGGCGAGTACCTGGCCGCGTTCGAAGATGTGATCTCAGCCACCAGCACAGATCACGCGCCCTGGTACGTCGTGCCGGCCAACCGGAAGTGGTATCGGGACCTGGTGGTGGCCGGCGCCGTGGTGGCGACGCTGGAAGACATGAAACTCCAATGTCCACCGGGCCCGGAGGACGTGGACTTCGATCGGCTCAAGATCGTCTAGGGCTCGTGTACGCGGGGACACGAGCTGAAATGGATGCGGGCACCGTCTGGATCACTCAGTATGGATACGGCGCTATCTTTGTCTTGCTCATGCTTGGCATTGTGGGACTTCCGGTCCCAGACGAAACCTTGCTGACGTTTGCCGGCTACCTCGTCTTCAAACAGAAACTGACCTTTCTGCCGACCTTGGCGACGGCGTTTCTTGGAAGCTCTTGCGGCATTACTGTGAGCTATGCCTGTGGGCGTGGGCTCGGGCTGTATCTCGTGAGGAAGGTCGGGCCTCTGCTGCGGCTCAAGCCGGAGCATGTGAGCCAGGTCCAGACCTGGTTCGCACGCTGGGGGAAGTACGCTCTGATTATCGGATATTTCGTGCCAGGCGTGCGACACGTCACGGCCTTTGTGGCCGGCTCGTCGAAGTTGCCGCTGCCCGTGTTTACGCTCTTCGCCTATAGCGGCGCGCTGGTGTGGACCTCCAGCTTTATTTGGCTTGGCTACCTATTCGGCGAGGAATGGGCGCATCTCTCAGACAGATTGCACCGACCCCTGATCATGCTTGCGGCCTTGGTCTCCCTCGCGCTAGCCCTGTACGTTCTGCTCTGGAGGAGAAGACAGACTGTAGCGCGTTAGGTTGGACAAATCTGCAACGATCTTTCGCTGTCTCCTCCTCGCTCCTGCGTGCCCCGAGGCTCAAATTCTACGTTTATTCAGGACCTGAATACTCATACGACCCAGAGAAATGTCACTCTTGCGGAATTCGTTTGAAACAGCGCTAGAATAGAGGAGTGTTCTCAAAATCAGTTGCTTCTGAATTCATGGTTAACCAGCGAAAAATTCATGAGTTTCTGATAGATTTGAATCGATCTAGGGAAAAGGTTTTTGGGTATGGTCATTCAGAGCAAGCAACGATGCGAACCCCGCCATGACGTTGGGTGAGCGGATAGGCAGGATCGGTTATCGATGAAATTCGCCCTTGTCCACGTTTCCGGCAGCCGGCGAGGCGAGACAGAATTCTTTGACTCTTCTTGGCTCACACTCGGCACTGCCTCCAAGTACGATGTTCGCTTCCCAACCAGCGACCGTTGGCCTGTCGACCCGCTGCAGGCTGAGCTCTTTGAACACAACTGCGAACTTCACTTGCGTAACTGGGCACCGGAGGCGGTCACGCTGGTCAATCACAAGCCCATCACCGAGGTAGTACTCCACGACAAGGATCTCATCCAGTTGGGGCCGAAGGGCCCGAAGCTACGTCTTCGCATTCGTCCTGAAGAATACGCGGCGTGTAAGCTCGTCAGAGAGATCATGCAAGACGCCAGGGATGTGGCTGCGGAGAAAGGCCTGATAGGCGGGAGTACCGTGTGGTCCTTCTTCGGCCAGCTCGCGTATGACATACGGAAAAATGCTTCACGGACCACTCAAATTCTTGTCCTCGGTCTGTTCATCAGCCTGCTTGGCATCGGAGGGGGGCTCGCCTATTACAGCTATGCCACGCAGCAAGCACAGGAACGGCAGTACGCCGCATTGTTGGAGGAAATGCGATCTGCGCGAGAGACGCAAGCCGACCTTGAGCAGAAGACCGCAGAGGAACGGCAAAGAATAGCGGAGGCGCTGACCGTCCACGAGGCCGAGACCAGCCGCTTAAGTGCGTTGCTGGATGAACAGCGCCGACACGGTGCCTCGGCAAAGGAGCTCCAGGGACTGACCCATCGTCTCACCAGGCTGGAGGCGGAGCGCCTTAGCGCCGAGGCGTTGATCAAACGCTACGGCGATTCTGTCTGCCTCCTCTTTGGAGCCTATGGCTTTGTCGAAAAAGGAGCCGTCGAAGGTGATCCCGCAGAGCTGGTGGAATATACGGGCACCGGCTTCCTGGTGGACGTCAAAGGTCTCATTGTTACCAACCGTCACATTTTGGAGCCATGGTTCATCGACTCGAGCGACGCCGAAAAGCTGAAGGCTGGCTTGCAACCAAAGCTGGTCAAGCTCCTTGCCTACTTCCCCACCCGGACAGCGCCCTATGAGGTGTCCGTCGTCCGCTTGTCGGACCAGGCAGACGTCGCGTTGGGACAGCTCTCCCAGTCCCCTGAGAAGATCGCTGTGATCCCAATCAGGCAACCGGCCCGTCAAGCTGCCGCCGGAGAGGCTGTGGTCGTCCTTGGCTACCCAACCGGGGTCGAGAGCATACTGGCCCGGATGGACGAGAGAACGGCGGACGCATTGATCAAGAAAACTGGGCATGATCTCCACAAGTTAATGGAGGATATGGCTCAGCAGAAGGTAGTCCGGCCGCTGGCGACACAAGGCCACATTGCAGATGTGGTCCCTCACCGCATTACCTATGATGCTCAAACGACCGGCGGGGGTAGCGGAAGCCCGGTGTTCAACGATGCAGGACAGGTCATCGCCGTTAACGGCGCCACGATGACCCGATTCGGCGCGGTCAGCTTTGGTGAGCCCATTAGCAGAGTCCTTGAGTTATTCCGCGGTCAGGAGACCTCTAAACCACAAAAATAGATCCGTCTGCGCTCATGTTGTGCTCAACGCCACCACACTCCATATTACTCCACAGCACTCCAGCCAAAATAGCGACTGCGGGTAGAATGTTGGTGGAATCGGTCCGAGTGAACCAGGGTGAGAAGGAGCGGGGTCCCGGAAACGGTTTCCTAACCCGTGTGTCGTTCCTTCCAAGCTTTTCCGGGTCACCATTTTCCTGACTGCCGGCTTCAAAGGTGTCTTATTCGTGAATTGCTGGGGGTGCGGTGGCATAGTGCCAGTTCAGCTGGAGAAACTGTGCGATCGCCCACCAAGCTCGGATTTTCACCCCATTGACAGTTCTTTCGAGGAGGAGTACATAGGAGCCAGCGGCCCATCATTTCTTGAGCTGCGGGATCGGACAGCGCGCAGCTGTCATCCAGGTCCCCCAGATAACTCCCAAGAGGGAGGAGGTGGATGATGGAAGAGCTGACGCCACCGGGCCAGGCCGGCCCGCCGAGTCGAGGGCGGGCTTCTGCTCGGTCATGCTGACCGGTTCTCCACTGGCTGTGCCGTATGGCACCATAGACCAACCGGGCTCCAGCCCAACAGGAAAGTGGGAGAACTGACGCCGGCACGAGGAACACAAGCGCCTGGGAGCAATTGAATCTCCCCCGACCAGAAGTCTGACAATCTCTTCCTCGCGCGGGTCTCTGGGCCGTACAACTCAACAGGGATTGCGGCGTCCTAAGCGCCACACGCGGGCGACCCTCTGAAAGGTCGCCCGCGGTGTTTTTGCCGCCCTGCTACCGCCCCGACGATGCATCCCTCTTCATTCCGTGCTAATCTGGCGCCAGCCCAAGGGTTCCGTTCTCGCCATGATCGCTAAGGCCCATCGTCTCCAGACTAGGACCCGCCGCGCACTGTTCGTTGCCTCTGCTTTGATCGGCTTGCTGGAGCTGGGCGGCTGCGCGACGGCTCCGCGGCTGGAAGGCAATCCAAACCAGCAAGCCATGGTCGGGAAAACCAAGGAGCAGGTGCTCTCGTGCTGCGGCGCCCCCTTGCGGCAGGTCACTGAAGGGGAGCTGAGGTCTACTTCTCTACTCGCTGAATGAATTCGGCGTGCCCGTCTTTGGTGACGTACGCGTGGATGTTGTCACCCGGTGCTACCGGATCTTTCCGAGTGCGATGATCGACATGCAGGGCTATTTCTTTCCCGTCAGTCCCCTTCAGGACATAGTATTCCCGATCGATTCGCATGAGTTGGCCCGTGACCCCGTCCAATCCGCATCCGGGCAGGGCGATGAATAAGAGTACCGTGACCCATGCAAGCCCAACATATTGCATGGTTCCTCCATTCATGAGGGTAAACCGGCTATCTAAAGACATCAAACAGCACGCGAAGTCCTACCTGAATCGTGTAATTCCAACCGGGAGCGAATTCAGCACCGGTCGTGGCTTGCGTAAGCGTGTACGGCAGCGCAGACGCACTGTACTGATTCCACCGCTCGTCGATCATGAATCCGATCAGCGGATCAAACAGGTATTCCAGCAGCGGACACGATCGCCAGA
>JAHWYE010000031.1 GCA_020028195.1 Nitrospirota bacterium | reverse complement strand
TGGGCTCGGTCAGGGGGCGACAGTAATCTTGTCCTTGATCATATCGAAGGTCTCTTTGGGCAAGGCATTCTTGGCGACCAACTCTCCCTTGATCTTGTACGGGCGATTGGCCACAACCCTATCCGCCGCCTCTTTCGTGAGTCCAAGAAACAGCGCCATATCGTTCGCCGATGCCGTATTCACATTCAGCGGAGCGAGGCCGGGCGTCGGAAGAGTTGGTGCAGGCAGCGGCGCCGCGCCGGAGCCTCTGTCGGACGGAAGCTTCGCCTGAGCCCCGGCCACACTGGCCGGCGGAGCCCCTCCACCAGGGGCGGGCGACGGGCTACCGACAGACGGGCGTGACGAGGTCGGCGGGCTGGGCGGTGCCACCGCGCGCTGGTCTTTCAGTTCCTTTTGGTACCGACTGACCAGAGACTTGAGCGTGTCATTGTGCCGTTTGACATCCTCATAGTCATTCCGCAAGGATCGGTGCTGGGCAGTCAGGTCTTTGATCTTCTGCTCCAGCTCCTTGGTCCGACCCTCGATACTCGACCGCTCTTTGTCACGACCATGCTCAATGCGCTGGAGCTCATCCTTGGCTGCTTGTGCCTCGCTGGCCAGCTTCAAATTCAAATCCTTCAGTGTCTTCACCTGTTGCTCCAGCGCATTCTTGCGGGCGCGCGTCGTTTCCAGATCGGTCTTGGCCGCTTCAGCATCTGCGAGAGCCTCAGTGTATTTTCCCTTGCTGACACACCCGCCAGCGGCCATCGCAGTGATCAAAACAACTCCCATCAGCACATACCGCCTCATGCAATCCTCCCCCTCTCCGATCTGTATCATCTCACGAATTGCTATTTATGGGATAGCGTCGGCGCATGAATGAGCTCGCTGGCACGCGTCGATGATGTGTAGTCCATTGGTGCCGCTTTGTCAATAGATTTGACCCTTCGACAGGACGACCAGATCAGAACATCGGTCTCGCTTGACTGGACAGCCGGAGTCTGTGATCATCCCGCCTACTTTTTGGTAACACGAACCGCTCATGAAGGAATGGGGGCCTGAACTCGCGGTCTTGCTCGGTGTGGTGGAGGGCCTGACCGAGTTCCTGCCGGTCTCCTCCACCGGACACCTGATTCTGGTTGGTCATGTGCTCGGCTTTACAGGAGCCGTGGCAGCCAGCATTGAGATCTCCATCCAGCTTGGCTCCATCCTGGCCATTGTCGCATACGAGCGGACCAAACTCCTTTCCCTGGTATCACAGGCAATCCAAGAGCAGGCCGCCTTGCGAGAGTTGATCCGGACGAGCCGCCATGAGGAAAAAGGACCCGTCGGAGAAAGATGGATCTCGATCCTCCGCCGCTCGGCTGACAAGCAACGAAATCTATGGTTTCTCATTGGACTGGGCGTCGCGTTTGTGCCGGCCGCCATCATTGGCTTCATTGCGCACGGTTGGATCGAAACCTACCTCTTTAATCCCCACACCGTCGCGGCCTCACTGATCATCGGTGGATTGATTATTCTCGGCGTGGAGGCCATGCGAGATCGAGTCCGCATCACACGGCTGGATCAGGTTGACGTGATGACCGCGCTCGTGATCGGGCTCGCACAATGTGTCTCACTCATTCCGGGCGTCTCGCGGTCCGGATCAACGATCGTGGGTGGGCTGCTGGCCGGCTTGGATCGGAAGACGGCGACGGAATACTCGTTCTTTCTCGCTCTCCCCACCATGATTGCAGCCACGACCTACCAAATCCTGAAAGCCGAAGCCCTGTTGACGAATGCGGATTACGCGTGGCTGGCCCTGGGGCTCTTGGTATCCTTCGTGGTTGCCTGGGCCGTCATCGCCGCATTCTTGACATTCGTCCAACGGCATACCCTACGGGTCTTCGCCTATTATCGGTTGCTCCTCGGGGTGATCGTCTTGTTCGTGGTTCGCTGAGATGTAAGAGAGCTGCTAGCTGGTGACAGGACCTGCCTCTTGTTTCTTCTCGAGCGCGAAGTGCGCGATCAGGAAGCAGACACCGACGCTGATCGCGGCATCTGCCACATTGAAAGCAGGCCAGTGGTAGGCATCGATGTAGAAATCCAGGAAGTCAATCACTTCCCCGAAGCGCACTCGATCTAGCAGGTTGCCGAGCGCCCCCCCGAAAATCGCCGCGATGCTGAGTTGCCCCACCCAGTCATCGTGCCGCAAGCGGAAAAAAATGGCTCCAAGGAGCACCAGCGCGAGCAGCGAGGCGAACCCGAAGAACAGCAGTCTAAACCCATTACTGCTGGAGGCGAGGATTCCGAAAGCCGCCCCAGGATTTCTAATGTAGGTGATGCTGAAGAAATTGGGGATGATCGGAATGGATTCGTGGAGGCGCATCGTCTGCATGATCTGAACCTTGCTGACTTGGTCCAGGAAGATCGTCACGACGCTCACCACAGCCAAGATCACATAACGCGACGTTCCCCTCATTACCGGATCGCCTCGATGCATCGGTCGCACAAGGTTGGATGCTCCGGAAACGTTCCGACCGCAGACCGATAGTTCCAGCACCGTTCACACTTCTTGCCATCTGCTGGAAAGAACTTCATAACCAGATCCGACGAAAGATCGTGATCTTCCTTGAGCTTAACTTGGGAAACGATAAAGATACTTGGCAGTTCCTGTTCATACTCTTTGAGGAAGGCATGTAGATCAGGAGCAGCATGCACCATAACACCAGCCTCAAGTGATGAGCCAATAAGTTTCTCTCTTCGCTTCGGCTCTAAGTAGCCCTGGACACTATCCCTGACTCTCAGCAGCCGCTCCCACCGTTGAGCGAGCTGTGCATCCTCCCACCTTGAATCCGGCTCAGGGAACGAAGCCAACTGCACGCTAGGCGTCTCCGGACTCTTCCTCACGCTTTCCGGCAACATCTTCCAGATTTCCTCAGCCGTAAAGCTCAGAATCGGCGCCATGAGTTTCGTGAGCGCGACGAGCACCTCGAACAGCACGGTTTGCGAGCTTCGGCGCAATGGAGCATCCCTATGAAACGTGTATAGGCGATCTTTCAGGATATCCAGATAAATCGCGCTCATGTCCACCGCACAGAAGTAGTCCATCTCGTGCACAATCTGGCGAAAGTCGAACGCTTCATAGGCACGACGGACCTTAGTCATAACGTGATGCAGCCGCATGAGAGCCCAGCGGTCTAGCTCCGACAAGCGTTCAAAGGGCACACGATGGGAAGCCGGATCAAAATCATAGAGATTGCTCAACAGGAAACGGCAGGTGTTGCGGATTTTTCGGTACTGCTCTACAAGCTGTTTTAAAATGTCTTGAGAGATTCGGAGGTCCTCTTGGTAATCCTGTGCGGCCACCCACCACCGCAAGATTTCGGCTCCTAATTGCTTGATCACATCCTGGGGTGCCACCACATTGCCGGCTGACTTGGACATCTTCTTGCCAGCCCCATCCACCACAAAGCCGTGCGTGAGCACCGCCTTGTATGGAGCCTTTTCATCCGTGGTGACGGAAGCCAGGAGCGCACTGTGGAACCAGCCTCGGTGTTGGTCCGAACCTTCCAAATACAGGTCTGCTTCCCAACCACGCGGCTTCAGAACCGCTGCATAGCTGACGCCGGACTCAAACCAGACATCCAGGATGTCCCGCTCCTTCTCGAACGACCGGCCCCCGCACGTGGGGCAGACCGTGCCATTCGGGATCAACTCCACGGCGGACTTCTGGAACCAGACATCCACGCCGTGCCGTTCGACCAACGCGGCAATATGCTCGATGACCTTGGGATCAGCAAGCACGATCTTGCAGGCCACGCAGGTAAAGCCTGGGATCGGAACACCCCAGGCGCGCTGACGGGACACACACCAGTCCGGGCGGTTCTCAATCATCCCATAGATCCGGTCACGACCTCTGGAGGGGATCCATGTCACACGATCGATTGCCTCGAGCGCCTGCCTGCGCAACCCTTTCTCGTCCATCGAGATAAACCACTGTTCGGTGGCTCTGAAAATCACTGGATTCTTACAGCGCCAACAATGGGGATAGGAGTGAGTGATGCTGAGATCCTTCTGATTGACAAGCAGTCGATTTTCTTTCAGTCGTTGAATGATTTTCGGGTTAGCCTTGAACACATGCAGCCCTTCGAACTCCTTGACTGGTTCAGTAAAACGGCCGGCGTCATCAACTGGCGCAAGAACTTTTAACGCGTTTAGGGGTCGAGAGGCGTTATATTCAAGCGCGAGATCATAGTCTTCCTGGCCGTGACCCGGGGCGATGTGCACACAGCCAGTTCCCTGATCCAAGGTCACAAACTCGCCAAGCAGGATCGGAGAGAATCCGTCGGACAAGGGTCGGCGGCAGAGCCAGCCATGGTCAAAGATTTCACGTCCTTTCTTGATGTCTTCTTTCCTCGGTGTGAAGCCACATGCCTTAGCAACCGAGTCAACCAACTTCTCAGCAATTATCAAAATCTCTCCTCCTGCCTCCACGAACGCGTAATCACAATCAGGATGCAGGCAAATGGCTTGGTTTGCCGGGAGAGTCCAAGGCGTAGTGGTCCAAATCACTACTGATACTTGGGAGCCCTTTTGAAGAGCAAAGCCGAGCCCAGTTGGCGAGGAATCTTTGAGCGGAAACCTGACATAGATGGATGGCGAAGTATGGTCCTCGTATTCAACTTCAGCCTCAGCCAGCGCCGTCTGATCCACGGTGCACCAGAGCACCGGCTTCAAGCCCTTGTAGACGCCACCCTTTGCCACGAACTTCCCGAACTCACGCAAGATCGTCGCTTCATACGATGGGTCCATGGTGAGATAGGGATGTTCCCAATCCCCTAGCACGCCGAGGCGCTTGAACTCATCCCGTTGAATTCGAAAATACTTCTCGGCATACTCGCGACAGAGCTTGCGTACCTCGAGCGTATCCAGTCCCTTTTTCTTATCACCCAGCTCTTTTAAGACTTGATGCTCGATCGGCAGCCCGTGGCAGTCCCAGCCGGGGACATAAGGCACGTGCTTGCCGGCCATGGTCTTGGACTTGACGATGATGTCTTTTAGGATCTTGTTCAGCGCGTGGCCGATGTGAATCCGGCCATTGGCATAGGGGGGGCCGTCGTGCAGCACATAGAGCGGGCGGTCGCGTCCGGCTTCCTGGATGCGCTCATAGAGACGCTCCTGCTCCCACCAGGCGAGCAGTTCCGGCTCCCGCTGCGGCAGGTTGGCCTTCATCGGAAAGTCGGTGCGCGGCAGATTCAGTGTGGCCTTATAATCCATTGTTCTTGCTCACTGAAGCATTGATGGCCTGCATGAAGGGGGCGGGGTGGCCCCGACTGCGCGCGTCATCACCCGTTGCACATTGGGAGCAACAGATACCCGGCACATTCTGATCGTGCGGGCTGCGCGAGCACGGGAGTCATCCCGCCCCCTTTGCAGAACCAAGGAACGCTCAACTCACTGCCATCATGCGATCCAGGGCAATCTTGGCCCAGACCTTTTCATCATCGGGCACGACGATGTGGTTCACGACGTGTCCTTCGGCCAAGTTTTCCATCGCCCAACAGAGGTGGGGGGCATCAATGCGGAACATCGTGGCACATTGGCAGACAGTGGAAGAAAGGAAAAATACTCGCTTGTCAGGCTGCTCCCGCTTGAGACGGTTGACCAAGTTGAGCTCCGTCCCTACAGCCCAGACGGTGCCGGCCGGAGCCGCACTCACCGTCCTGATGATGAACTCGGTCGAACCGACGAGGTCGGCCTTGTTGACGACATCCTCGTGGCACTCCGGATGCACGATCACATTGATGTGAGGATGTTGCCTCCTGAAATAGTCCACATGCGCCGGCTGAAACATCTGGTGCACGCTGCAATGACCTTTCCACAAAATGAGCCGCGCCGTTCGGATCGCTTCGACCGGATTCCCGCCATTCGGCAGGAACGGATCCCAGACAATCATCTGCCCACGCGGCACTCCCATCTTGTTCGCCGTGTTCCGACCCAGATGCTCGTCAGGGAAAAACAGGATTTTCTCGCGCCGCCCCCAGGCCCACTCCATGACCGCCCGTGCATTCGACGATGTGCAGGTGATGCCGCCATGTTCGCCGCAGAAGGCCTTGAGGACCGCCGCCGAATTGACATAGACAGCCGGCGTCACGGTCTCGTCCACCGGGATCAGCCGTGCCAATGATTCCCAACACTGGTCCACCTGCTCGATGGCAGCCATATCGGCCATCGAGCAACCGGCTGCCATGTCCGGAAGAATAACGACTTGATTGGAACGGCTGAGGATATCGGCGGTCTCCGCCATGAAGTGGACACCGCAGAAGACGACGTAGGGGCGCTCCGATCGCTCCGCCGCCAGCTTGGCGAGCAAGAGCGAATCACCACGGAAATCTGCATGTTCGATGACTTCATCTCGTTGATAATTGTGACCCAACACCAGGACCTGGTGACCCAAGGCCTGTTTCGCCATCGCCGTGCGCACAGACAGCTCCTCGCGAGCGAGCGCTCGATAGTCAGTGAGCTGAAGTTGCACGGAGCCTACGGTCCTCACCTCTCGCCCCTCTAATGGTAGGAAGTCGAGCAGTACCGGAATGCACCAATAGTTGTGGGTGTTTATTTTACGCTAGACCCACGCGCACAATCAACGCCCCCTTGGCCAGACTCTACGTCCGGCGCAAACCTGCGAGCAGCTTTTCTCGGCGATCAGCCGGACACCTTACGCCCTGATGCCGGTTGACAACCTCGAAAACCTAGGTGTAGGATCAGCGCACACAGCTAGGGGAGCCTGTATGGCTGAGAGTCCGACAGTTCGGACAACCCTTAGAACCTGACCTGGATAATGCCAGCGTAGGGAAGCGGGAACAGGGGTCGTCAGCGAAGATGCCTCCGGCCGCACCCTTACCTGGTGCGGCTTTTTTATTTGGCAGAAAGGACGTCCTATGAGCAGCCCAGATTCCACCCGGACAGGGTCCGGCAAGGGTACGGGGCAGGGCCCCACTGACTCCACGGCCATGACCCAACCATTTCCAGCCTCACGGAAAGTGTACGTGGAAGGCACGATCCCTGGGGTCCGCGTGCCCATGCGGGAGATCAGCCTGACCCCCACGAAGACGATGAACGGGGACGCGTCATCCCCCAACCCCTCCGTCACCGTGTATGACACCTCCGGTCCTTACACTGATCCCAGCGAGATGATCGATGTCCGGGCCGGGTTGGTGCCCAAACGCCGAAACTGGATTCTGGGTCAAAACGACGTGGAGGAATTACCCCGCGTCTCGTCAGAGTATGGGCACTCGCGGGCCGTTGACCCCAAACTGGCCGGACTGCGCTTCACACACATCCGCAAGCCGCTCCGGGCGAAACCAGGAAAGAACGTCACGCAGCTGCATTACGCCCGCAAGGGAATCATCACCCCAGAGATGGAGTACATTGCCATCCGGGAGAACCAAGCCTGCGAGTCGGCGCGCGAACTCGCCTCATCCAATGGCAATGGTGGCGGACAACCAAGCGGTGACAGCCAGCTATTGGTCCAGCATCCAGGTCAGGCCTGGGGCGCACGCATTCCCGCTCGGATTTCGCCCGAGTTCGTCCGGGACGAGGTGGCGCGAGGTCGCGCGATTATCCCGCTGAACATCAACCACCCGGAGAGCGAGCCGATGATCATCGGCCGAAACTTCCTGGTGAAAATCAACGCCAATATCGGGAACTCCGCCGTGGCCTCCTCGATCGAAGAAGAGGTCGAGAAGATGGTCTGGGCGATCCGGTGGGGAGCGGACACCGTCATGGACCTTTCCACCGGCAAGCATATCCATGAGACCCGCGAATGGATCATCCGGAACTCTCCGGTCCCGATCGGTACCGTCCCGATCTACCAAGCCCTCGAGAAGGTGGGCGGCAAGGCTGAGGAACTCACCTGGGAGCTCTATCGGGATACGCTGATTGAGCAGGCCGAGCAGGGGGTGGATTATTTCACGATCCACGCCGGTGTCCGGCTCCGGTACGTGCCGCTGACCGCCAAGCGGATGACCGGCATCGTGTCCCGCGGCGGTGCGATCCACGCGAAATGGTGTCTGGCGCACCACCAGGAGAATTTCGCCTACCAGCACTTCGAAGAGATCTGCGAGATCATGAAGGCCTACGACGTGTCGTTCAGCTTGGGTGACGGTCTGCGGCCCGGCTCGATCGCGGACGCGAACGACGAAGCCCAGTTCGCTGAACTGGAGACGTTGGGCGAGCTGACCCGGCTGGCCTGGAAACACGATGTCCAAGTCATGATCGAAGGGCCAGGTCATGTCCCGATGCATCTGATCCAGGTGAACATGGAAAAACAGCTCAACGAGTGTCACGAGTCGCCGTTTTACACGCTGGGTCCGCTGACGACCGACATCGCCCCGGGGTACGACCACATCACCTCCGGCATCGGCGCCGCCATGATCGGCTGGTACGGATGCGCGATGCTCTGCTATGTGACACCCAAGGAGCATCTCGGCCTCCCAAATAGGGAAGACGTCAAGGCTGGAGTGATCACCTACAAGATCGCGGCCCACGCAGCCGATTTGGCGAAAGGGCATCCCGGTGCACAGGTACGGGACAATGCTCTGTCGAAAGCTCGGTTTGAGTTCCGGTGGGAAGATCAGTTCAATCTCTCTCTGGACCCTGACACGGCCCGCGCCTACCACGACGCGACGCTGCCGGACAACGCGGCCAAGGTCGCGCATTTCTGCTCGATGTGCGGGCCTCATTTCTGCTCGATGAAGATCACGCAGGATGTCCGTGACTATGCCGCGCAGAAGCAGCTTGATGAACAACAGGCTCTCCAGATCGGGATGAAGGAAAAGGCTGAAGAGTTCCTGAAAGGAGGAGCGGAAATTTACCGTTAGATCAACGTTAAACGAGGTTTCACCATGTCTAGGCCAAAGCCGGCGCCATTAAGAGAACGGGACATCACCCGACAGATTGCGCGGGAATACTACAAGGAATTTGATCAGCTCATCGAGAGTGATGTCATCATTGTAGGAGCCGGCCCTTCCGGACTGATCTGCGCTCAGGACCTCGCTGCCATGGGCTTTCGCACCCTGGTGGTGGAACAGGCCCTTGCGCTGGGAGGCGGGTTCTGGTCCGGCGGCTATTTGATGAACAAAGCCACGATCTGCGCGCCGGCAAACGACATCCTGGAGGAGATGGGTGTCCCTTGCAAGCAGGTCAAAGATTGCGAAGGCATGTATATTGTGGACCCGCCCCACGCGACTGGAGCCTTGATCGCCGGCGCTTACAAGGCCGGCGCCAAGATTATGAACTTGACCCGCGTGGTGGACCTCATCTTAAGAAAGGACGGTATACTGGAGGGGGTCGTCGTCAACAACACCACGGCCGAAACAGCGGGGCATGATGTAGTTCACGTGGATCCGATCGCGCTGGAGAGCCGGGTGGTCGTGGACGCCACAGGCCACGACGCGGTTGTGGTGAACCTGTTGCACCGCAGGAACTTGTACAAATCGGTCCCAGGCAACGGCGCCATGTGGGTCTCCCGATCAGAGGAACAGGTCATGGAGCACACCGGTGAGGTCTATCCCAACTGCTTCGTGGTGGGTCTGGCCGTGGCAGCAGTTCACGGCACTCCCCGTATGGGACCTGCGTTCGGATCCATGCTGCTGTCAGGCCGATATGGAGCGGAGTTGATTAAGAAGAAGTTGAAACACGAATAACAAGAGCATATGGCTGATAGCGTATAGCGTATGGTCAGTACGACGAAGTGCCTGAGAGCCTCTCGCCTTTGGCCATTAGCCATTAGCCATCAGCCATAAGCCATCAACACTTCACATGGATCTTCAAGACTTTTTAATTCAGGGGGAGGGCAGCGAAGAAGAGAAGAAAGAGGCCTGGGACTATTTTCAGAAGGCCTATGAACACCAAATGAAAGGCGAGCTGGAAGAGGCGGTCAATTTGTATAAGCGCTCCATTGGGAGTCATCCGACCGCGGAGGCCTATACCTTCCTGGGCTGGACCTATAGTTTCATGGGCAGGCTGGATGAAGCGATCGAGGAATGCCACCATGCCATTGAGGTGGATCCCGACTTCGGGAACCCCTACAACGACATTGGCGCCTACCTGATCGAGAAAGGTCAGTTCGACGAGGCAATTCCCTGGTTCGAGCGAGCCATGAAGGCGAGTCGCTACGAAAGTCCGGCGTTTCCCCACCTGAACCTTGGTCGGGTCTATGAACGAAAAGGAGAGTGGAGCCAGGCCATCGAGTGTTACAAGAAAGCGCTCGCACTCAACCCGAATTACGCACTGGCGAAGCGCGCCCTAGGGCGGCTTATCAGCATGCTCAACTGAGCTGGTTGTTTGGTTTTTCTGGTTTGTCTTATTTCTTTGGTAGAAGAGGGCAGCAGCATGACTCAGAGATGCTGCGCGAGCTAGAAAACCATGGCGATCAAGACTAACCAGACAAACCAAAGAGACCAGACAAACGAGATGAACCAGATGACCGTCCTCGTCGCCGTGAGTGACGTTTTCTTCTACACCAAAATTCGCGACGCGCTGCTCCCACGCGGATACAGGCTGGAGCGAACCCGCTCACAGCAGGAAGTCATGGAGAAAGCCACTGCCCTGCGTCCGGCCGCCATCATCCTGAACATGAACGACGAAACGTTGGATGCCTTCCGGGCGCTCGAACAGATTAAAGGCGACGACCGTCTGAGGGCTATTCCCGTACTGGCTTTTGCCAACCATGAGGAAGTGGAGACCTGGAAACGCGCCAAGGAATT
>JAHWYE010000182.1 GCA_020028195.1 Nitrospirota bacterium | reverse complement strand
CCCGGAATATAATGGCTGTCTGGGCGCCGTACCCAAGTGGCTAAGGGAGCAGTCTGCAAAACTGCGATGCGGCGGTTCGAACCCGCCCGGCGCCTCCACATTTCAGGGACCTAAGACAGCTCTTGCCTGCCGGTCCTACGTGCATGCTGACGCTCTGGCGTAGTCGCTTGCGCTGTGACGGTTGGAGCGTGAGGAACCAATTGAACTGCCCGAAGACTCGATCAATTAGCAGGGCATGTGAGAGCAAGGCGGGGCACGGCTCAGTCACGGCTGAAGATCGATACGCCTCCCTTCACGCTGATCGAGATCCGTGATCAAACGGTGCAGTAGTTTCAGTCCCTCGGGGAGCACGCGCATGAAGTGCAATCCAAACTTCTTTCCTTTTGTCCACTGCACGGCGGCCTGTTCGACCAGAATTGGATAATCAAACTGAGGCACGTGGACGCGTAGGGCTAAAACATGATCTTTCTGTATATTCAGATCGCTCTCAATCTTGCACCCGTCCATCGAGAGGTTCAACATCGTCCCTTCTCCCTCGATGTGATCTCCGGGGTACGCACTTCGAAATTCCACACGAAAATGGGGCGTCTTGAGTAACGCCATCAGGTCCTCATTGGCAAGGTTAATTTGGCTATTCTAATCCTGGCACATGTCGCCTGTATAGACGAAGAGAATTCCGTTTAGTGTTTCTTTCGCTTGGCCCTCGTCGACTGCGTCAGTCGCCAGGCAGTGACGTGTCGCAAGATCTATGCGAGAATAGGAGTCGAATCTGGACGAGAGGGGAGACCGCCGATGAAGGTTCGGCCAACTAGGCCTGCTCTCGACATGACGCGATTGGAGTTCTTGACGCGGACGGTACGACGGAAGGTGTCCTTGCTCATGGTCCAGCTGGCTCTGGCGGCCTGTGCCACATCCAGTGAAATGGGACCGCAAGCAGTCGTCGAAGCCTTTTACAAGGCGGCAAGCGAAGGCAACTATGAGGAAGTGAAGCAGTATTATTCGCGGGCCCCTTTGCTCATTGAGGGAATCCTCCTTGGTCCTCGTGTTTGGAGGCCAAAGGACATTTACGTTGAAGCTCCGCCCGGTGACCCAAAGGGAATCCTGGACCACTACACCAGGGCCGGAACCCTTGTCCGGATCGAGATCCAGCACGTTAGAATCCTGGGAGACTGGGCAGCCTGTAGGGTACGCAAACATCTCAAGGACGGCAGTACCCAGCCTGCGATCGTTGAGCTCGTTCGGGACAGAGCAGACGGAAAGTGGAAGATCTCCTGGAGTACTTCGACGTTATGAGGATATAAAGGCGAGTTCTGGCGACGGTTTTCGGGGTTTTCGTTCTTCAGTCTTCCAGACGACCTTCGACGAGTCTAACTTCACACCTACCTGCCCGTTCACGCACTGAGTAGAGCGTCAAACTCCACGAGTATCTTTGACAACCTCCAATTCGGCGCTAGACTCTACTGAGACTCACGGAAGGAGACCCATGTCTCGAAGCTGGGGTTGGGTTGGGCAGTATGGCATGGTCATCGGCCTGGCGCTGTTGCTGGGCTTCGTGCTGAGTCGCGTCCCCCTGTTCCAGCAGACGCTCGTTGGGACGGTGGGTTTGCCCGCTTCGGCTGTGGCGCGGCTCTTCGGCGAAGGTGTCGCGCTTGTGATTCTGTGGCTGCTCGCCCACCGGGCCGCACAGGAACTTCCGGCGGATAGGGCTGGCCGCACCTTCCTCCGCACGATCCTCAGACCGCTGACCACTGTCATGTTGATCTTTCTGGGATACAAGACCTTCTGGCTGCAGGCTGCCACAGCCTTCGGCAGTAGCGGGACGATGATCTCTCATTGGCTCTATGTGTTCGGGCTGCTGGGCGCGACTGCATGGTTGACGCTGGCCTGGGTCCGCAACGTCGGGGCCTTGACGACCTTTCTTGAAGGCAGGGCGCCGAACCGGAAGAGCACCGACCTCGGCGCAGGTGACGAGGAGCAGGGCGACCAGGCCCTGTCAGACATAGATGTGGCCAGCAAGCGTTTCGACCGGACCGTCGCGCTCAATCATGAGCAGGCAAGACCCACATTTGGCCGGTACCGGATTCTCAAGGAACTGGGTCGGGGGGCCATGGGGGTGGTGTATCTCGGGAAGGACCCCACCATCCACCGATTCGTCGCGATCAAGACAATGCGACTGGATCAGATGGACGATCCCGACGAGGTGAAGGGCATCAAAGAACGGTTCTTCCGTGAAGCTGAATCCACCGGTCGGCTCATGCATCCCAATATTGTGACCATCTATGACGCGGGCGAGGAGGAGGGCGTGGGGTACATTGCGATGGAGCGTGTGGATGGGATGACCCTCACGAGCTGGTGCCGGAGAGGGAACCTGCTGCCGCTGCAGCGGGTGGTAGAGATCATGGCCGAGGTGGCGGAGGCCTTGGACTATGCCCATCGGCAAGGTGTCGTGCACCGGGATATCAAGCCGGCCAATATCATGGTGACGACCAACGGGACCGTGAAGGTGATGGATTTTGGCATTGCTCGGATCACCTCGTCCAAAAAAACCCAGACTGGTACGGTCATGGGATCGCCCAGCTACATGTCGCCCGAGCAGGTCTCGGGAGCCAAGGTGGATGGCCGGTCGGACATCTTCTCGCTTGGGGTCGTCCTCTTCGAGTTGTTGACCGGGACAGCGCCCTTTGAGGCTGAGAACGTCTCCGCGGTGCTGTTCAAGATCGCGCATGAGCCCCACTCTTCCGTGCGGGCCGTCCGTCCGGAGCTGCCCCCCGGCACGGAGACGATTGTGAATCGGGCGCTGCACAAAGAACCATTGAACCGGTACCAGCGGGCACGGGACCTGGCGCAGGATCTGCGCAAGTGCCACCAAAGTCTCTCCGCATGACTCGGGGAGGCTGCATGAAGCTCGCGTACGGGGCCAAGTCGGATGTCGGACTGAAGCGGACGCAGAACGAAGATCGGTTCTGCGCCGATCCCCGCCTCGGCCTGTATGTGGTCTGCGACGGCATGGGAGGGCGGAACGCGGGTGAGGTCGCGAGCGAGTTGGCGGTGGAGGTGATCCACAAGCACGTTCTGGAGGCGGTGCTGAATGGGAACCTTCCGATGGTCGGGCAATACGATCCGACCTTCTCGCCGCAGACGAACCGGCTGGCCAGCGCCATCCAGCTCGCCAATCAGGTCATCCATCGCGAAGCGCAAGATCAACCGGCTCATGCCGGGATGGGCACCACGGTGGTCTCCGCCCTCATTGCCGGTCAAGTGCTGTCTCTGGCTCATGTCGGCGATAGCCGTCTCTACCTGATCCGAGAAGGCATGATTGAACCGCTGACGGCTGATCACTCGGTCGTTGGGGAACAAGTCCGCCGCGAGCTGTTGACCGAGGAGGAAGCCGATCGGTCCCCCTACAGACATGTCTTGACCAGAGGCGTGGGCGTTGGGGCCACTGTCGAGGTGGAACTGGGTGAGGTCCCGGTCATGAATGGGGATCTCCTGGTGCTGTGCTCTGACGGGCTGACCATTGGGGTCAAGCCGCGTGACATGCTCCACGCGGTACGATGTGAGTGGAATCCGCAGGCCATTGCGGACCGTTTGGTTGCCATGGCCAATGCGGCAGGCGGCGAAGACAACACGACTGTCGTGGTCGTCTCTTTGGGAGAAGAAACGCGACAGGGAGTGTGGCGACGGATCTGGAATCGGATTCTGCGCTGGCGGTGAAGAGGTTCTGGGACCGAAAGGAGGAAGGGTCATGTTAGAAGTCATGACGCAAGGGCCAAAGGTCATCTTGAAATTCAATGAGTCCATCCTGAAAGAGATAGAGATCACGCAGCCTGAGTTCACGATCGGACGAAGACCCGATAATGATCTCGTCATTGACCATGCCGCAGTTTCGGGGCATCATGCCCGGATCGTCCAGGTGCAAAGCGTGTTCTTTCTCGAAGACGTCGGGAGCACCAACGGGACCTTTGTCAACGACAGACGGATTGACCGGCGGCAGTTGCAGGACACGGATGTGGTGACCATTGGGAAGCATCGGCTGATCTTCCGGGATGAAGTCACCAATGGGTCGCCATCGGGTCAGCCGAAATTCAGGGACCTGAACGGCACGATGGTGATGACTGGTCAGAAGTTGCGTGAATCACGCGCCGAGCAGAAAGTCGGGATTGTGCAGATCATTTCCGGCAGGACGGATCGCAAAGAGTACAAGCTGACCAAACGCTTGACCATCATCGGATCACAGGCTCAAGCGACCATCAAGCTCACCGGATACTTTGTGCCAAAGATCGCGGCCATGATTGGTCGTCGAGGGGAGGGGTATTTCATCAGCACTTCGGAAGAGGTAAAAACCATTCACGTGAACAACAAGGCGGTGAAGGGGCAGGCTGATCTGAAAGACGGCGATCTCTTGGAGCTCAAGGGCGTGAAGATGTATTTCTACTTGAAAGGACCCAACCAGCCGTGACGTTACCTCCTCAACGGTCGATTCTCCAGGGCTCGATAGCAACTGTCAGACAGATCATTCGTGTGGTCTTCGAGGCACTGCAGA
>JAHWYE010000181.1 GCA_020028195.1 Nitrospirota bacterium | reverse complement strand
AGCAGGAAGAAGTCTCCGCGCCAGGCCTCCCGGAGGTGCACCAGCGTCACGTCCTCCGTTGCCCAGGGGTCCAGCCGATCGAAATCCTCCGTCGCCTCTACCATCCATTCTTCAATGTAGCAGATGATGTCCCTCGCCGGGGCGGCCGGTTCCAACCCAAGTCCAGCCAACCGTTCTCCCAAGGCCAGCACGTCTCCGAACTCCAGCTTCGCTTGGGACTCCCACCGTCGCTCACGCATCAGTGCTGTTCCGCCCCGGCCACACGGCCAGCATGCCTCTGTTCATTCACCGCAGCCGCAAGGCTCGTTTCTCGACCTTGGTGTCAGCCATCAGCTTATCCAGGCTTTCCTTCAGCGTCAGGTTGACGAGATTCTGTAGATCCTTGGGCTCAAACCAGAACACGCTTTCTGTACTGGTCCCCTCCAGACTCATGCTGGTCGTGCTCCCATCCGCGGCATTTCGCGCCAGGACCGCCAATTTGGACTTGGCCGTCAGCTCGGTTGAAAAGAACCGGCTCTTGGCATGCGCTGAGAATTCCTGGACCTGCCCTGTCAGGACGACGTCCGGATCACCCTCCGGCGTCGGGCTGCCATGCCGTCTCACCCAGACCCTCCAGCCCTTCTGCTTTAGATGATCAGCGACCACTTGCGCGACGACGTCACCCTCCTTGCCGCCGATGACGTTGAAGTAGGTGACGCCGCCCCATATGTGCGTGCGGACACCCAGATGATTTTTCTCCGGCCGTTGATCCTCAAAGACCTCCACGGCCACCTTGATCTCCTCCCTTTGTCCCCCTTGCTGTTTTGCCGAGAGGGGAGCAGCCGGCACCGCCTGAATCTCCAGGTAGACGACCTCCCCCTTGGCTGCACACCCTGTTAACGCGAGGAGACCAATGATGCTCCCTATGCCGAAGGCCAGGCGAAAGGTGTGGGTTTCCACGAGTCCCTCCTTGGTTGAGCGTCGCTGCTGGGTGGGGAGTCTATCTAACTTGGGAGGGGGATTACAAACACTACCTGAAGCCTGTTTTATGGTGTGAGAATAGGCAAGACAGCCCGAAATGTTTCCCGACCGATCCCGACGATCTGGCCTTCCGAGACGGCAGGATCATCCAGGCCGACGAATCTCGCTACCTTGAAGAACGGACGGTCCGACAAGACGGCCGCCACTTCCGATTTGCGATCATGGCTGAGCGGCAATGTATAGCCCTCCCCCCGTTTCCACTCCCAGAGGGAGGGCCCCAAACAGAGGCTGAGCTGGCGGCCTGCCACGTCATGGTACCGGTTGATCAGATTTCGCTTGTAACGCAAGAGCCCCTCCCCTTCCAGGATCAGGGCAAAGACGAAATGGTGACCCCACCAGAACAGCGAACGGAAGGTCAACTTGTTGTCGTCGACGAAGTGTTTGGGAAAGTCGAGATATTGGTAGGGAAAGTCCTCCAGGTGCTCCCCCTTCACGAACTGGAAACTTGAAGGGTCGAAGTCCTTGGGAGCCAACAGGTCCAGGCCTGCCAGTTCGCTCTTGAGCATGGCATGGAGCCCATCCAGCGTGCTCCGCACCTTCTTCATGACCTTAGCCTTGGCCCGGAAGAATTTCTCGTCAGCCATCAGGCTGAGTTCGTCTGGCGTGAAGAGAATCGGCTCGTCCATAGTTTCATGCCCATGATGAATGCGGAATTCAGCACATACCGCTCGGGGTCGGCAGAAACACGAACCCGGTCCCAGACGGCCTTACGGTGCCAGCCGCGAAAGGGCCACGAGCGCAAGGGCGCCGATCGTGTATGGGATCACGCAGGAGAACAGGAGCGCGCTGAGAGGACGGTCACCGCGTAAACCTGCATGCCGTGCCCGTTGCTCTTTGTATACGAATTCATAGGACAGCACCACGAGCGTGATGGTCAGTCCCACGATTCGGCTGGTACGTGGCCAGGTATAGACGCCGCTGAGGAGAAAATCTGCGGTGAAGAATCCGCTCGAGAGCAGAACCATGGGCGCGATCACGATTCGGACCGCTTCCGCAAACCACGCAGGCTGACCACTCCCCGCTTGAGCCTGATCGGGGGGAGAACCAGTGCTCACGAGCCGACCGCCAGCATGGCCGTCTCGGTGGTCCCCAACCGTTCCCGCTCCGCCTGGCAGGCTTTGCACACTCGAGGGCGCACTTTGAGGAATTTGAACCTGCCGCGTGCCAGGCAGCTATAATGCACAAACTCGTCGCAGACTGTGCAGCGCGACCACCCGCCACGGAACAGAGTGACATTCCGGTACAGGCCCTTGCCGCATACCCTGCAGGTCTGGGGTTTGATCCCCAGAAGCATCGGTTCCCAGTCGCCGCCAGCCATCCGTATACTCATGGGCGGCAGTATAGCCAAGCCAGCAGGCGCGAGGCAAGGGGCAGGGCGTTGGCGAGAGGCGATGGGCGCGAGGCCATGGGAGAGATTTCGAGTACTTACCCATAGCCTATAGCCGGGTGCCTCTAGCCATGGTCGACCGTTTGACACGTTTGAAAGCCATTTGCTACTCTCTCGCCGCCGATCGTGGACTGCTGGAATCAGCAGAAGGTCGCCGCGCATGGACATTCGCCTGTATCTTGACCGCAAACGCGAGGAGGTGGACCGGTTCCTGGACAGCGTGGTGCCCGACACAAAGTTAGCCCCGACCACGCTGCACGAAGCCATCCGCTACAGCCTGTTCGCCGGCGGGAAGCGCATCCGCCCGATCCTGGCCATTGCCGCGGCGGAGGCGGTGCGAACCCCGCCGCAGGCGATCCTGCCGGTGGCCTCCTCGCTCGAGCTCATCCATACCTACTCCCTCATCCACGACGACCTCCCTGCGATGGACAACGATGACTACCGTCGCGGCAAGCTCACCAACCATAAGGTCTATGGCGAAGCGATGGCGATCCTGGCCGGGGACGCCTTGCTGACGCTGGCGTTCGACCTCTGCAGCAACTCCGACCTCGTGAAGGGCCTCGACCCCGTTCGGCAAGTGCAGCTCATTCATGAGTTGGCAGTGGGAGCCGGCAATCTAGGAATGGTCGGCGGCCAGGTACTCGACATCCAAGCCGAGAATAAAGACATCGATCTCGCTACGCTCCAGACCATCCACAAGCACAAGACCGGCATGCTCATTCGCGCAGCCGTGCGCATGGGCGCGATCGTCTCGTCCGCCACTCCCGCGCAACTGGATGACCTCTCCGGGTACGCCGAAGACGTGGGCCTGGCGTTCCAAATCGCCGATGACGTGCTCAATGTGACCGGCACCCGCGAGGAATTGGGCAAGAATCCCAACACGGACGTCCAGCGCGGCAAGAAGACCTACCCCACCTTCTATGGTGTCGAAGGCGCCCGGGGGCTCGCCGAGCAATGTACGAAGCGAGCGATCAGTCGGTTGGAAAGGTTCGACGTAAAGGCAGACCCCTTGCGCGCGCTCGCCGAGTACATCACGGCACGCCGAAGCTGACCGCGTAAGGCGTCAGGCGTGAAACGTTAGGAGACTCTTATGAAGTGGGAAAGTGCGAAGCAAACCTATCGCCTGACGCCTCACGCCTCACGCCTCACGCCATGAAAGCATTGGTGACCGGTGCAACAGGGTTTGTAGGGGCGGCCGTCGCGCGCGCCTTGAACGCGACTAGCACAGAAGTGCGCGTCCTCATAAGGCGCGACAGCGATCTCCGCAACCTGGGCGGACTCAAGGTGGAGCAGGCCTATGGCGACCTGCGGGATCGGGACTCCCTCCGCCGCGCGCTCTCAGGCTGCCAGCAGCTTTACCATGTGGCGGCCCATTACGCTCTCTGGGCCAAGGACCCGTCGGTTTTCTACGAGGTGAATGTTGCCGGTACCCGCACACTCCTGGAAACTGCGCGCGAAATCGGCATCGAACGAATCGTGTACACGAGCACGATTGGGGCGATCGGGCTGCCAATTGGCGGCGGGTTAGGAACTGAGGAAACTCCTGTCTCGCTTTCTCACATGGCCGGGGACTACAAACGTTCCAAATATCTGGCCGAGCAGGAGGTGCTGAAACTGGCCCATGCGGGGCTCCCCGTCGTGATCGTCAATCCGAGCGCGCCGGTGGGTCAAGGGGACATTAAACCGACCCCTACCGGTCAGATGATCGTGGACTTCATGAAAGGCCGCATGTGGGCCTACATCGAAACCGGGATGAACCTCGTGGATGTGGACGATGTAGCGGTGGGACATCTCCGCGCCATGGAACGGGGCCGTATTGGTGAGCGGTACATCCTTGGGAATCAGAACCTGTCGCTTCGCGAGATCTTCGAGACTCTTAGCAACCTGACAGGCGTCACGGCGCCTCGCATCAAACTGCCGTGGCAGGCGATCCTGCCGCTCGCGCATCTCAACCGCTGGATTGCCGACTACCTGACCCATCAGTCGCCGAGGATCCCTCTGGAAGGAGTTCGAATGGCCAAGTACCGGATGCATTACGACTGCACCAAAGCCATGCGTGAACTGGGCTTGCCACAGACCCCAGTCGAACTTGCGCTGGAGAAGGCCGTGCGGTGGTTCCGCGCCCATGGCTACGCTT
>JAHWYE010000180.1 GCA_020028195.1 Nitrospirota bacterium | reverse complement strand
TAACAATCTTCATGACCCTTCCCTGCACATCCAGTTCGAGACTGACACGGTCCCCCTTGGTCAATCCTTTGATGACCTCTGCGTTCGCGACCGGCAGAGACATCGTTTCCCCCTGATTGGTCTTGATGGTGACTTTCAAACCAGCCAAGTCAATCTCCTCGATCGTGCTTCCTATGAACGTAGTGGACGCGAGCAGAGTACCTTGGCTCGGTGAGAATGCGACTCCCAGAAGGAGCAGCAGACTGATCATCCCAAAGACGAAGGGTTTCATAGGATTACCCCTCCTCCTCCTCCTCCTAATAGTTTGCTGAATGGCCACCATAGATCATGATCGGCTTTGTGATTCGGGCGCGCCATTTCGGGTCTGTGTGGTCCTGAAAATCCTGCTGGCGATCCCCCCTCGTCCAATTTGGTGCACACATGATCCCCGCGGTCATTCCCTTTGAATTCATCTCGATTCACAGATCCGCTTGGGTGACTGCTATTACATCTGTTGAGCAAGTGACGGACCATTGCACGAAGGAGGCAAGCTTCCCAAGAAAAATACTGAATTCTCAATGGGATAGTGGCTATATCCCTGAGGATACATGCCAAGGGCTGCTCGGCGTCAGCGGAGCATCTTGTCGGCCTATGCCACAGGGTGCGGCGTTGGATCTCCCGTCGTCACGGGAGATTTTTAATGATGGACAAGTTGTCCAGCAGAGAACAGTCCGTCCTGGGAAAGGAGGAGTTAGGGCAGGCCGTACCGGCGTAGCTTGCGTTGCAGAGTCTTGCGGTGGATGCCGAGGACCTCAGCAGTCCGACTGAGATCATGCTGGTGCGTTTCAAGTGCGCGCAAGATATGGTTCCGCTCGAGAGCCTCAAGGGTCATCCAGCCACCGCCTTGGTTGCCGGTCGCTGCCGCTGCAGACTTAACTTCTTGAGGAAGGTCATCGAGCAGGATGATGGAATGCGGCGTCAACGCTACCGCGCGCTCGATCGCGTGTTCCAGTTCACGCACATTGCCGGGCCACGAGTATTGGCTGAGCAGCGCCATTGCATCGGGTGCGATGCCCGTGACCGGCTTCTCTTTGGCGGTCCCGTATTTCTGGACAAAGGACTGCGCCAGCATCGGAATATCTTCAAGTCGCTCGCGCAGCGGCGGAACGGCAATCGTGACGACGTTCAGCCGGTAGTATAAATCCTCACGGAACTTGCCGGCTTCCACGAGAGCTTTTAAGTCTTTGTTGGACGCCGCAATGACTCGCACATCGACGGGAATGGTGTCGTTCCCTCCGACGCGCCGAATCTCGCGCTCCTGGATCACCCGGAGCAGCTTACTCTGGAGAGTAGGTGAAATGTCGGCAACTTCATCCAGAAAACATGTGCCGAGATGAGCCTTCTCAAGCAGGCCCTTGTGGGTGGCAGTGGCCCCGGTAAACGCGCCCCGCTCGTGCCCGAACAATTCCGATTCAAGCAGGCTTTCAGCCAACATCCCGCTATCCACGGCTATAAACGGGCCTGAGCTCCGTTGGCTGTTGGCATGAATGGCCCGGGCGGCAAGTTCCTTGCCGGTTCCACTTTCGCCTTGCAGTAAGACCGTACTATCCGTCTGAGCCACGCGCGCGATCATTTTATACACAGCGACCATGCCGGAGCTGCTCCCGACAATCTTTTCAAATCGGTATCGGTCTTTGAGTTGTTCCCGCAGGGCCAGATTTTCACTGAGGACTTGCTTGTGCTCGATAGCGCGCCGAACCACCAGCCGGACGTCGTCGACGATGAAGGGCTTCGCCAGGTAATCGAACGCGCCAGCCTTGATCCCATCAACAGCAGTCTTGAGCGATCCGTAGGCCGTGGCCAGAATCACCAAGGCCTTCGGAACACGAACCCGAAGCTCCGTGAGGAGTGCTACGCCGTCCATCCCAGGCATTTGGATGTCTGTGATCACCACGTGGGGTTCTCCTTGAGAAACCTGGCGAAGAGCCTCCTCGGCACTCTCCGCGGTTTGAACCTGGTAGCCCTCCTTGGCAAGAATCTCGCGAAGAAGTTCCAGCGTTTCCGTGTCGTCGTCAACGACGAGTACACGCGATGGCCCCATCATGAGAGCGCTCCTTCTGAAGCCGGCAAGAGCACACGGAATCGCGTTCCCTTGCCCGGTTCGCTTTCCACAAGGATCTGACCTCCATGCGATCGGACGGTCTCATGCGTGATCGACAGCCCCAACCCCGTCCCGCGCCCGGCCTTTTTGGTCGTAAAGAACGGCTGAAAGATCTTGGCTCGATGTTCAGAGGCAATGCCCTGCCCCGTGTCGGCAATGTCAACCGCCAGCCAGCCAGAGGTCTTTTCCGCTGGTCGTGCCTCGATGCCATGACTCCGAATGGTCAAGGTGCCTCCATCCGGCATGGCGTCCAGGGCGTTTTCAATCAAATTGCAGAAGACCTCCTGCATTTGCTGCTGGTCGGCTTTCACCTTCTGCAAGCCCTGGCTCAACAGCAGGGTGAGGATAACGTTACGTCGGTCTATCTCTGGACGCAAGAGCGCCACGCATTCCTCCAGGCAGGCATTAATATCCATCGGGGACAGCAGCGGCTCCGGCTTGCGAGCATAAATCAGGAGATCCTGAATGATCCGAGAGGCCCGGTCGATTTGAGCTTCCACGATCTTGAGGCGTTTGCGCGCTTCAGCCCCCAGTTGTGGATCTTCTTCCAGTAATTGCATGTGGCCGGAGAGCGCGGTCAACGGTGTGCCGATCTGGTGCGCCACGGTCGCAGCCAACTGGCCAATGGCTGAGAGCCGATGAGCGCGCGCCGCCTCCCGCTGAGTGGTTGACAGGAGCTCGATGGTCTTGGCCAGTTCCCGGTTCTTCTGGCGAAGCTCGGCCGTGGCTTCCTCTACTTTGACCTGGAGTTCATCATGCGCATGCTGAAGCTTTTCGAACAGCCGGCTATTGTCCTCCGTCGCGGCTCGGATCCTCTCCACCATCAGATTGAACCTCTCACCGAGCTGGCCGATCTCGTCCCGGCCGCGAACAGGCACTGTTGTGAGCAGTTTGCCGCGGATGCCGGCCTCCACCGCCGAGAGGAGAGCCTTCACAGGACGGTGAACCCTGAAATATAAGAAGAGGTTGATCGCCAGAACAACGACCAAGCCTTTCAGCAGGATCCTGGTTAGCTCCAGCTGTCGCTGAGAGGTCTGGATTTCGTCAAAGTGGGCCGTCGAAAATTCCGCATAGGTGGCGCCGACGAGGCGACCGTCCTTCGTAATCGGAGAGGCCACGTTCACGCGATGCGCAGTTTCCCATCCCCTCAGGTCGCTGACCGATGTGTCTTCCAATAACGCCTGTTCGATCAGTGGAGGGGCGCGTTCCAGTGTAGGGAGAGTGGTGATACCCGCACTCACGACAAGCATGGGTGGTCCGGGCTTTTCCTCCGGCAAGGCATAGAGTGCCACATCAAGGAGGTCTGGCCGATTCGCCCTGAGCTTATTCAATTCCATTTCTCGGGCCGCCTGGTCGCGGAGATCCGAAGGCGTAGTGATTTCCGCACCAACCTGCCGGACCACACCCATGATCTCTTGGAGGTAATTTCCCTGAACAAGGCTCCCGATGTATTGCCGCTCGAAGTACTCGACGGAGACCGCCGATATCCCCACGATCAGGAGGATGACCAGGGAAACCTTTGTGGACAGGCTCATTCTGCTCCAAGGCGAAGTGATGGCCTTATGATAGTCCGGTCTTCCCAAGCGTGTAAACCGGATCGTGAGCTCATCCCCCCCGCTACCAATGGGGGCAGCCTCCATGGTTGGACGAGATGCAAGCTCTTCTGATGGTATGACCTGCCTCAATCCTTCTTCCCCTCGGACAGACTGCGCCGACCAGGAAAACCTGTCAGTCACAAAAATCCCAAGATAGAACGGTCAGTTAGAGCAATGCGTTTGCCAAACTCGGGACAGGATGTCTCGCTCACCCCTGATTCAAACGACACTTTCTTGATCGCCTGAACCTCCATATCCATTTGAACATTGGTCTGTTCTTACTGCGTGGTGACTCGGCGTGTATCAGGGACTGCCCCTTGCACGGATGAACGGTCATAGTGACGGACAATCATCCTTGCAAGGTACCTGCCTGTCTTCGCAACTCGGCAGGATGAATCCGGGGGCTTAGCATCAAGGACGTTCAGCGCAGGGAGGTCCGATATGAACTGCCACAGCGTGAAGATCGCGCGAGGGTTTTTTCTACTGTTGGTCGTCACGGTAGGGATCGGGATCCCTAGTTTCGCAGCGACCCCGCCATCAGTTCCATCGGAGGTAGCTTCCCAGACAATAAAGGGAGAGGTAGTCATGATCGCGGGGGATCTGCAAGTGGTGAAGGACACTGCCGGCCAGAAGGAAGTGCACGTGATCATGGATGAGCTCACTGTGCTTCAGGATGTCGGAGACGAGGCAACGTCGTTTAATGTGAATGAGGCCACCCAGGTGGAAGGCACCGTCACGGTTGGGGACACAGTGGAAGTGCTGGTGTCTGGCGATGGTCGCGCCCTCTCTATCAGGAAGACACAGTGAGGG
>JAHWYE010000179.1 GCA_020028195.1 Nitrospirota bacterium | reverse complement strand
CGAGAAGTTCGGCGGCGACAGTCTCGAAGAAATGAAGCGCAACTTCGACGCCTATCAAACCTACGTCAAAGCCTTTTAGCCAAGAGGCCCCCAACTTTGTTCTCACCACCCATTGCATGAAGCCGAGCAATGGGTACCCGTCAAACCCCTCAACGTACCGGGTACCCGTTGCTCTTCAGGATGCAACGGGTGCAAGCCGGAAGGGGTCCTCGCTTCCTGCGGTCTCGTTGGCTGGCCTTTTTGAGCATCCTGAAGGACAATTGTTTATCGACCTGCCCCTGTCGTTAATCTGACTGTTTCCTTTTTGCGGCCTATTTTCTTATTTCACGGTACTGCCAGCTTACGTCACATCCTTTTAGTTTCCCCTACTGTGTGCTACCATCCTCCCCGTTCTAACGTCCGTCACGTCTTGCGCGTGGCTCAGAAGGCTTGTCTGTTCTCACGCGACAAACAAGTGAACGACGAGGAGGTCCTCTCCAGGAGTGTGACAGGTGAGTGAGACGAGCACCATAGCCCCGACTGCGGAGACCCGCGTCCAGGTTCCTCTGGCCGAACGCAGTTACGAGATCCGGATCAGAGGGGGGCTGCTACGGGACGTCGGCCGGCGCCTCAGCGATCTCGGTTTCTCCGGGAAGGTCGCAGTGGTTACGGATCAGACGATTGCGCGGCTGTATGAGCCGATCGTCACCAAGTCGCTCAAAGCGTCGGGCTTTGAGACCTCCACGATTATTGTGCCGGTCGGTGAGCGGGTGAAGACGCTCCGGTGGGTGTCCGTGATCCTTGACAAGCTGGCACGGGCGCGCTTCGAGCGAGGGTCGGTGCTGGTGGCCTTGGGCGGCGGGGTGATCGGCGATCTGGCCGGGTTCGCGGCTGCTGTCTTTGTGCGAGGGATTCCGTTCGTCCAGGTCCCGACCACATTGGTGGCTCAGGTGGATTCCAGTGTGGGGGGGAAGACCGGCGTCAATCATCCTGTGGGGAAAAATCTGATCGGGTCCTTTCATCAGCCTCGCCTGGTGCTCATTGATCCGGAGACCCTTCACACGCTGCCGAGACGGGAATTGATCGCCGGCCTTGCCGAAGTGATCAAGTACGGCATGATCGCCGATGCGGAGTTGTTTTCCTATCTCGAACGACAGATGGGCGCTCTGCTCAGAATGGAGGCAGGGCCGGTGACGCACATCATCACAAGGTCGTGCCAGATCAAGGCCTCGGTCGTGGCGGAAGACGAGCGGGAGTCTGATCGTCGGCGCATCCTCAACTACGGTCATACGGTAGGCCATGCGCTGGAATCTCTGGGGAAATATCGTTCGCTGATCCATGGAGAAGCGGTGGCGATCGGGATGGTCCAGGAGGCGGATCTGTCTTGTCATGTTGGCATCTGCTCTAAAGAAGTGGTCGCTCGGCAGGGTGAGCTAGTTCGCCAGGCGGGGTTGCCCGACGCGCTTCCTCCGATGACATTCTCTGAACTGTGGGGGGCCATGCAGCACGATAAGAAGGTGGCGCAGGGCCGCCCCTATTGTGTCATGCCGGAACGGATCGGACAGGTCGTGGTCGCTCCGCTTGAGCGGTCGGAGTTCAAACAGTGGTTCGCCAGCCGGGCTTCACGCAAGTAGCAACCAGCCAGTAGCGGGCAGCTCCGATCGGAGCGACGGAGCTGCGCGCTAGCGGCTCCTCGCCGCGGAGAGGGAGGCACACCAACGCGATGCAGTCTAGACGTCGACAGTCGGTCCAATCTCTTGAACAGGCGTTCCGCGAGAAGACTCGCGAAGTGGATGTCCTGCACCGGATTAGCGAGTCCATCAGCAACACCCTTGACTTGGAAGCAGTGCTCAAACACATTGTCGAGGTGGTGGTTGAGGCCACCAACGCGGAGGCCTGCTTGCTCTACCTGGTCTCGGACAGCCGGGAGGAGCTGATCCTCCGGGCATCAAAGAATCCGCACCCCAAGCTGATCGGTCGCATCACGATCGGTCTGGGAGAAGGGATCACGGGGTGGGTGGCCCGGGAGCGAACCCGCGTGGTGATTCCCAGCAATGCCAGCGATGACCCTCGGTTCAAGTTTTTCCACAACCTTCCCGAGGATCGTTATCAGGCCTTTGTGTCAGTCCCCATCATGGCCAAGAAGGAGGTCGTGGGGGTCATCAACGTACAGCACAAAAGGCCCAGACGGTACCGATCCGATGAACTGGCGCTGCTGTGCACGATCGCCAACCAGGTGGGCGGGGCCATCGAGAATGCGCGCCTGTACGAGGAGATGAAACGCAAGGCGCTGCAGCTGGACACGCTGTCTCAGGTGTCGGAGACCGTGGCCTCCAATCGTCTGATCGAGGATATCTTTCAGCTCATCGTGGCGATGACCGCGCAGATGATGAACTCAAAGATCTGTTCCATTAAGTTGCTCGATCCGCCCTCAGGGGAGCTACGGATCGTGGCGACCCAGAGTCTGAGCGAGCAATACCGTCGAAAGCCCAACCTGAAGGTAGGGCAAAGCATCAGCGGCCGCGCCCTGCAGGAACGCCGGCCCATCATCGTCGCGGATGTCACAAAGGAGCGGGAGTATATGTATCCGGAGATTGCTAAGAAGGAAGGCCTCTCCTCGCTTTTGTCAGTGCCGATGATGATCAGGGACAAGGCGGTGGGCGTGATCAACTGTTACACGTCCGTGCCGCATGCCTTCACCCATGAGGAGGTCAAGGTCATGCAGGCGATCGCCAACCAGGCGGCGATCGCGATCGAGCACACGACTCTTCTCGACAAGTCATTTGAGATGCAGGAAGCGCTTGCCGTCCGCAAGTTGGTGGAGCGGGCGAAGGGCTACCTGATGCGCTCGAAGAAACTCTCAGAAGAGGAAGCGTTCCGACTCATCCAGCGGCAGAGCATGGATCTGCGCAAGTCCATGCGGGAGATCGCCGAGGCGATCCTGTTGGCCGAGGAGATCGAGGAGCGGGCAGATAGACGGCAGACCTGAGCGCGCGATGGTCCGGATGAGGGGTTGGTAGCTCACTCTTCCAATGAATCGAGTCATGGGGCGGGGTCCTGCGTCTTGGGAGCGGGTTTACTTCGGCTGTGAGGAGTTTCTGTCTCAGCTCCGCGCGGGCCCATCTCGCGCCGGATGGAGTCCATCTCTTTTCGCAATGCCTCGATCTCCGAGTTCTTCCTGTTGATATCTTCCTTAATCTGTTGAAGCTCCCGATCGTGGGCGTCGGGCTGCCCCGTTGCTCGGACGGGCTCGGCCATAGGTGCCTCTGGTTGCAGGGCGGTGGGAAGTCGGGGGATCTCGGATTCCGGGAGCTTGGCAAGGAGCTCATAGTCAATCGCGAACGTGGCCTCAGGCAGGCTGCCAAAGATCGTGGACTGCTTGTACGTGTCAGGTCGCCGAGCCGCTTCAGGCACGAACACGACTTCTCGTTGATTGAGTCCGGATGGATCGGCGAGTCGGCGATTGGCCAGGCCGATGGTGTCGGCACGCTCAGGCCGATGGCGATATTGGGCCAGCGTGAAGTGGAGAGAGCGGCCGTGGGCCAGGAGATAGCCGGCCGTGGTCTCTTGGGGATGCAGACTGAGTGGCGGCTCGGAAGAACCCAATGCCGCGCCTTCCTTTTGTGAATAGGAAGCGGGCGCCAGATTGATGACGCGGAAACCAACCTGTTGGTCAGGAGCCGCCTGCGCGAGCGCTTTGGAGATAAGAGGAGCAAGAAAGGCGATATCGTCGTCGGAGAACGCTCGCAAGGGACCAATCTTTGTAGAAAACATGGTCTGGAACGCGGTCTTTTCGTCTCGGACGATCACCCCTCTCAGGACACGAGCGATGAGTCCCTGCTCAAGCTTGATCGGATGCGCTGCCTGAAAGGATCGATCCGGGATGCGTTCCAGGTATACGGCGCCTTTCGGAGCCTCCTCGATCATCACGTCCAGCGCAGGTGTCGTTGCGCAGCCAACTGCAAACAAACAGCTGGCGGCCAGTGCTGGATATGATCTACGCCACATGGTGCGTTGGGTCTCCACAGTCCGCTACTCCTTCTCTCCCGGTGAAGCTGGCAGCAAGTGTAACACAGAAACGAAAAAGGGGACACTCCACGATGGTGGCCTCTCCGCCAACCTCCTCAGAAATCCTCTTGACAATGCCGGGATCAACACCTTATAACCCCCCCGCAGAGTGCTGGGAATGGGTCACGACAAGGGAGTCCTGACCCAGGCAGATCCAGAACGAGAAGGACAATGGCGTCCTTTTGGTCCAGAGCGGGACCGGAAGGGCGTTTTATTTTGTGTGCAACTGAGTAGCCCTCCGGTCCTGAGCGGTTCAGAACGTAACCCAACAGGAGGAGGTGCGCGATGGGTGGGCTATTCGGAAGGGGTGTGCGTCTTGGAGGACTCTGTGTAACACTGCTGTTCAGTCAGTCGCCCGCGTGGGGACAGGAAGCAGCGGAAAAGAAGGAAGACAAGTATACAAATATCTGCGCAGGCTGTTTAACGCCGACCTTTACTGAGGAAGGCAAGGGCAGCATCAAGCCCTATGGGCGTGTCGATCTAGAAGGAGTATACAGC
>JAHWYE010000178.1 GCA_020028195.1 Nitrospirota bacterium | reverse complement strand
AGTCCGATCCAGAAAATCATGATGGACAACGAGACGGCGATGAGCAGTTCGCGTGCATGCAAGTCCGCCATCGCCTGACCCAGGCCCTGCGCCAAGGGTCCGAACATCGCTCGCTCGTAGTACCACAGGAAATAGGCTGCTCCCAAGATGACGCCTGTCACCGCCACCGCGCCAGAGATCCAGTACGCCTTGAAGGCACCCAGCAAGATCAGAAACTCTCCAACAAATCCATTGGTCCCCGGGAGTCCGATCGAGGCGAGTCCGATAATCAGCAGAAACGTCGCCAGCAGTGGGACCTGTCGGGCGAGCCCGCCGAAGGCCGACAAGTGGGTGCTGTGTCGTCTTGCATAGAGAAACCCGGCCAGAAAGAACAGCCCGGCGGTGCTGAAGCCGAGATTGATCATGGTCAGCAAGCTTCCCTGCAGACCCTGGAAGTTCAGCGCGAACAAGCCCAGCACGACAAAGCCCAAGTGGCTGATGCTGCTGAACGCCAGCAGTCGGCGAAGATCCGGTTGGATCAGGGCCACGAATGCTCCATAGATGATTGCAATCAAGGCCAAGGTCACCATGATCATCACCACACCTTCACTCTTCGAGGCGTCCGGTAAGAGAGGCAGACTGAACCGCATGAAGCCGTAGGTGCCGAGCTTGATCCCGGCCAAGACGACCGCCATGCCGATCGGGCCCTCCAACAGGACGTCCGGCAGCCAGGTGTGGAACGGAACGATCGGGGCCTTGAACGCTAGCCCCGCGAAGATCAGCCAGAAGATCAAGAGCTGTTGGTCTCTGGGAATCGGGACCGTCAGGAGCTCGAGGAAGTCGAAGGAGTAGGAGGGCTCAATGTGGTGCATGACGGCCCAGTCATGGTAGTTCAGATTCAGGAGCGCGATGCCGACCAGCATGAACACGCTGCCCAACAGAGTGTACAAGACGTACTTAAGCGCGGCATACTGCCGTTCGACCCCGCCACCCCACAGCTTGATCAGGAAATAACTCGGAATCAGCATCAGTTCCCAGAAGACAAAGAAGAGGATCAGGTCGATCGAGACGAAGATGCCGATGATGGTGGTCTCGAGCGCCAATAAGGTCATGAAGTACAGTTTGATCTGCTGTCGAACCGTGTCCCAGGAATGCACCACGATCAGGGTGGTGAGCAACGCGGTGAGGCCGACAAACAGGACGCTGATGCCGTCCACTGCGAGATGGTAGCTGATCCCGAGCGGCGGGATCCACGGCAGTCGCTCGGAGAACTGCATCGCAGCGGAGTCCGGCACAAAGCGCAGCAATACGATGATTGCCAGGACGAGTTCCAACGCCGAGATGGCCAGCGCGGCGTTCTTGATCAGATCCTCGTCATCCAGCAGCCACAGCGCGAGGGCTCCGAGCAGGGGGAGAAAGAGTAGTAGCGACAGGATCGGAAACCCGAATGCGAATTCCTCTAACATCGCGCGCTTATTCCATTCTCCGACTACCGCAAGGCCAGGCCGATCACGGAAGACCCCGTCCACCAGACCAGGATCAGATGGACCAGAATGAATAACCCCGCCACAATCATGGCGGCGTAATGGTGCACCATTCCGCTCTGCAGTTTTCGCCAGGATCGCGCGCTCAGGTGATTCGCGTATCCCATGATGTTGATGAGTCCATAGATCACGTACTTCTCGAAACCCGTGCTGAAAGCCGAGCCTGATTGGGTCACGCGCCAGACCCCCAGCACCATGCCATCGATCACAGTCCGATCGAACCAGTCGCAGAGCATGCCGAGCCGCTTGGTTGGCTTGACCACGAGCAGGTCATAGATCTCGTCAACGTAGTATTTATTGAGGAGCGTCTGGTAGGCGCGGGGAGCGCCTGCAGCCCACCGCTGCGCCGCCTCGGGACGGACGCTGTAGAGATAGTGGGCCAGCCCCCAGCCCATCAGGGCGATCACGGTCGCCGCGCTCATCAGAGCCACGACGAGCCCCAGCCCGGCCGAGTGCTCTTCGCCCACGCCGGTCGTGGCCGGACGGAGGAAGTGATGGAACCACCCTTCCTCAGGTGGCACCCCAGGGAAGCCTCCGATCACGGAGAGGACTGCCAAGACGACCAGCGGTCCGATCATGACGGTGGGGGATTCATGGATATGCTCGGCAACGTGGTGGTCGACTCGCGACTGCCCGTAGAACGTCAGATACGTGAGTCGAAACATGTAGAAGGACGTCAGGAACGCGCCGAGCACCGCGATCGCATAGAGCGCGTAGTAATGATGCGTGAAGGCATGCGCCATGATTTCGTCCTTGCTCCAGAACCCGGCCAACGGGAAGATGCCGGCGATGGCCAGGGTGCCCACCAGGAACAGGCTGTGGGTCCAGGGGATCTTGGCCTTCAGCCCACCCATCTTCCGGATGTCCTGTTCTCCCGACAGGGCGTGGATCACAGAGCCCGCCGAAAGGAAGAGCAGGGCCTTGAAGAACGCATGGGTCATCAGATGAAAGATCGCGGCCGCGTAGGCGCCGATCCCGCAGGCCAGAAACATGTAGCCGAGCTGGCTCACGGTGGAATAGGCCAGCACACGCTTGATGTCGTTCTGGACGAGCCCGATCGTTGCGGCAAACAGCGCGGTCAGGCCGCCGACCCAGGCCACCGTGGTCATCGCCACCGGCGCCATGTCGTAGAGCACGTGGTTGCGGACGATCATGTAGACGCCGGCCGTGACCATGGTGGCGGCGTGAATGAGCGCGCTGACCGGGGTGGGACCCTCCATCGCATCCGGCAGCCAGGTATACAAGGGAATCTGGGCGGATTTCCCGATCGCGCCGATCAGGAGGCAGATGGCGATCGCCGTCGCCGTCTCCGTTGAAAGCTTGCCGGCTTGCGCGAATACCTGGGTGTAGTCCAGCGTGTTGAAGTTTACGAAAACGAGAAAGATCGCCAGGAGAAATCCGGCGTCACCGATTCGGTTCACCACGAATGCTTTCGTGGCGGCTTTGGCGGCCGAGACGCGGTCGTAGTAGTACCCGATCAGCAGGTAGGAGCAGAGTCCCACGCCTTCCCATCCGATGAAGAGAACAAGATAATTGTTCCCCATCACCAGCAGCAGCATGGACACCATGAAGAGGTTCATGTAGGTGAAGAAGCGCGTGAAGCCTCGCTCGCCATGCATGTACCCGACCGAGTACAGATGGATCAGGAATCCGACACCGGTGACCACCAGCAGCATGATGCAGGTGAGGGGATCAATGAGGAAGGCCAGATTGATCGTGAGGTCGCCGCCGAAGATCCAGGTATAGACCGTCACTTCCTGCGCGACGCCGGTTTTGAGCGTATCGGCGAACACGACGATCGCGCAGAGGAAGGACACTGCGACCGAGCCCCAACCCAGCCGATGCGCGACCTCATGCGAGTAGCGAGTCCCCAACAGCCCGTTCAGGAGCACGGCCGTCAGCGGGAGGGCAGGGATCAGAGTGACAAGCAGATCAAACACGTTACCACTTCAGGAGATTGATCTCGTCGACGTTCGTCGAGATTTTCCCGCGGAACACCACGATGATAATGGCCAACCCGACGGCTGCCTCGCCGCCCGCGATGGCGATGACGAAGAGTGCCACGATCTGACCGGTCATGGATTCCAGGTAGTGGGAAAAGGCCACCAGGTTGATGTTAGCCGCGTTCAGCATGATCTCTACCGCCATCAAGACGATGATGAAGTTCCGGCGGATCAGCACGCCGATCAGTCCGGTCGCGAACAGGACCGCGCTGAGTGCCACGTATGCGCTCAGAGGAATCACGGTCACAACCCCCTCGTGAGGCGTGAGACGTGAGGCGTGAGGCGATATGCCAAGACGTGACGATTCATCCTCTCACCCCTTACGCCTCACGGTTGTCCGTGTCGGCGGACGTCGGCGTCTTGGCTAGCACAATCGCGCCGACGATCGCGCCCGTCAAGAAGACACCGATGATCTCAAACTGCAGCAGGTAATCGCTGAAGATCTTGATGCCCACTGCATAACTGACTCCGTCCTTGAGGACTACCTCAGCCGGCGCGTCGCCCTTTAATCCACTGAAAGGAGATCCCACGATCAAGAGCAGCAGCTCGCCGCAGATCGCCACTGCCGCAAACAGGATCAAGGCAAGCTTGGAGTGCAGATACCGTTCGTCGGTCTTCAAATTGAGCAGCATCAGCACGAACAGGTACAGGACTAAGATCGCACCCGCATAGACGATGATCTGCACCATGGCCAGGAATTCCGCGTTCAAGAGGACGAACAGGCCGGCCACGTGGAGCAGCAGAGTCAGGAGCGCAATTCCACAGTGCACCGGATTTTTCAACGCAACCGTGAGGAACCCGGCCACAATGCTGACCAGGGAGCAGTAGGCGAAGAAGGCAAGGACCATAGGGCGTACGGCTCAGGTCAGGTGTTTAGGTGGCAACGGTTGTGTTGGTTTGAGAACCGACTGGGGGAAGAAGTAGCGGTAGTCGTGGAACATCTGATCGTTTTTCTCCTGATTGTGCGCGTAGAGGTATTTCTTGGCATCCTCGATGTAGCGGTCGCCGATCTCGTAGAGCCGTTTCTT
>JAHWYE010000177.1 GCA_020028195.1 Nitrospirota bacterium | reverse complement strand
ATTCATCAAACCTCTTGCTATATCGCGACGTTGTGAGTATGGACAAATTGTCCCGTGCCGAGTCAAGCTATGCGTATGAGTTCGTGGGAAAAAGGAGGCTGTTCGAGATGCCATCCGATGGCACTGGACTTTAACCAGAGGGGGAAGTAGCTGATTTTACTTCATTGTTACGTTCTACGCTGGCGTAGACAGCAGTTGCATAGGCGGGCAGGTCCACGGGTAGCCCTCCGAGTCCAATCATCAGTTTTTCCGGAGGGCCATTTTGACCGGTTCCTCCGAACTCCTCGGCCGAACTATCCAGCAACAATTCCCAGGTTCCAACCGGTTCACACAACCGAACTGAAGCAGGCCTCCGGTTAAACCCCAAGATTAGAAGAGCTGCCTGGCCATTAGCAATCCAGCGATGGAGAACCAAGACAAGTTGGGCTTCGTCTGTCCAGACTCGTTGGACATGTCTATCCGGTTGAAATGCTTCCAGCGCTGGCATGGATTTTCGTAGCCTGATCAGGTGACGGTGCCAACGGAGGATTGCCGCCCGCCGTGCATCCGACTGGCTTCCCGGATGCACGCGTGAACGCTCGAAGGTGACAAGAGCCTGAGGATCGGGCATCTCATTCTTCCACTCGAATGAGGCGAACTCTGCTTGGCGGCCTTTGCGAACTGCTTCGACAAGGGCCTGGTCTCCGTGGTCTGTGAAGTATTGGAACGGAGCCGTTTCTCCATACTCTTCACCCATAAAGAGGAGTGGAATGCTAGGCGCCAGCAGGACAGAGGCGGCGGCCACCTTCAGGGCCTCATACGGCACCAGGGTGCTCAGTCGGTCCCCATGCGCTCGGTTCCCTACCTGATCATGATTCTGGGCAAACACGATGAACTGCGAAGGGGAGCAGTTTCGTGAGGAATTCCCGTGACGGCGTCTCCGGTAGGACGACCGCTGTCCCGAATAGATGAATCCTTCCCGCAATGCCTTGGCGAGTTGCTCCGGGTGTCCGAAGTCCTCGTAGTAGCCGGCCCGTTCTCCTGTCAGGAGGGTATGGAGAGCATGATGAAAGTCATCGTTCCATTGACCGTCCAATCCATATCCGCCTTCGGCTGGAGGCGCAATGATCCGCACATCGTTCAGGTTGCTTTCGGCAATGACAAGAATGCGCCGACCCAACCGGTCCGCTTCTGCATGCACGGCTTCGGTTAAGTCTTGGAGGATGTGTCTGGCGCTGAAATCGTAGATCCCGTGAATCGCGTCCAACCGCAGCGCATCCATATGGTATTCCGTGACCCAATAGAGAGCGTTGCTGATGACGTAATGGCGAACCTCATCGCTGTCCGGCCCATCAAAGTTGATCGCCTGACCCCAAGGTGTCCGATATTGGTCAGTGAAGTAGGGACCGAAGTCTCCAAGATAGTTCCCTTCCGGTCCAAGATGATTGTAAACCACGTCCAGGATCACAGCCAGACCACGAGCGTGACAGGCATCCACCAAGGCCTTTAATCCCTGGGGCCCGCCGTAACTGGCTTGCGGCGCAAAGGGATATACGCCGTCGTAGCCCCAATTCCGGACACCAGGGAATTGGGCCACCGGCATGAGCTCAATTGCGGTCACGCCTACCTGGTTTTGAAGATACTCCAGGTGCGGAATGATAGCCTCGAACGCCCCTTCAAGGGTGAAAGTCCCCGTGTGGAGTTCGTACATAATCAAGTGGGTGAGAGGGACGCCGGACCAACTCTGATCCGTCCAGTGGAAAACATCAGGATCGACCACCACGGAGGCACCGTGGACACCATCAGGTTGGAAACGGGAGGCAGGGTCCGGGCGCTCTTTCTGATCATCGAGCACATACTGATACCGCATCCCAGGACTAGCACCCGAGACTATGGCTTCAAAATAATCCAGTTCTCGCGGCTCCATCGGCAGTGAATTCCGATCCTGCCCAATCAGCTTGATGGCAACCGTTCGTGCGTGTGGGGCCCATACTCGGAACTCTACCGTAGAAGGGCCAACTGGTCGAGCTCCCAGATTCAATCGCCAGGTTTCGCTTGTTCTCATGAGAGTCCCGCTCCCAGTCTGCCTGACCAGAGGTCCTCTTGCCAAGAGTGATGAGATGGCTCTGCAAGAGTGGACTCGGGCAGAGTGTTGCGCCCAACTTCATATCTGATTATGATGTCTATGGTTCCGTGATTGTCGTCGGACCGGAGCGAGGAAATAAGACATGAGGGTTTGGCCCGGCCGTCCCTATCCGCTGGGAGGGATGTGGGACGGCGAAGGAGTAAATTTTGCCTTGTTTTCGGAAAACGCCACCGGCGTAGAACTATGCCTGTTCGATAGTCCGGATTCAGACAAGGAATCCCACCGGATTAGGATCGAGGAGCGGACCGATCAGGTCTGGCACGCCTATCTTCCAGAAATCCGGCCTGGACAGATGTATGGCTATCGGGTCCACGGCCCCTATGAGCCCGAAGCAGGACACCGGTTCAACCAGTCGAAGTTGTTAATCGATCCCTACTCAAAAGCACTGACCGGTACGGTTAAGCGGTCCGAGGCCATGTTTGCCTACCCTATTGGAAATCCGGAGGCCGATCTGGTTCGTGACGATCGGGACAATGCTGCCAGTGTACCCAAGTCCGTCGTGATTGAGCAGGCCTTCACCTGGGGTGAGGACCAATTGTTACGAACGCCGTGGGATAAAACCATTATCTACGAGGTGCACGTGAAAGGTTTCACGATGCGCCATCCTGATGTGCCGGGAGATCTTCGAGGCACCTATGCAGGATTAGCGACTCCTGTGGCTATTGAGTATCTTCAAAGGTTGGGGGTGACTGCGGTTGAGCTCCTCCCAGTGCACCATTTCGTCTCCGATAAGGTCCTGACTGACCGCGGACTTTCCAACTACTGGGGGTATAACACTATCAACTTTTTCGCGCCCGATATCCGCTACGCCGCCTCGAAGGACCGGGGCCGCTACGTCAATGAATTCAAGACGATGGTAAAAATCCTGCACAGTGCGGGCATCGAGGTCATCCTTGACGTTGTGTACAACCATACCGGCGAAGGCAATCATCTTGGGCCGACGCTCTCTTTCCGTGGCATTGATAACGCCGTGTACTATCGGCTCATGCCGGACAATCGTCGCTATTACAAGGACTACACAGGCTGCGGCAACACCCTGAACGTGACACACCCTCGAACGCTCCAACTCATCATGGACAGCCTGCGCTATTGGGTTTTGGAGATGCACGTGGATGGGTTTCGGTTTGACCTCGCGTCCACGCTTGCTCGTGTGTTGCATGACGTCGACCGGCTGAGCGCTTTCTTCGACATCATGCATCAGGATCCCGTGCTCTCGCAAGTCAAACTCATCGCCGAACCTTGGGACCTTGGCGAAGGCGGCTATCAGGTCGGCAACTTTCCGGTCGGCTGGGCTGAATGGAATGGCAAGTACCGGGACACCATCCGGCGGTACTGGAAGGGCGAGGGAGGGCAGGTTGCTGAGTTAGCAAACCGACTCAGCGGCAGCAGCGATCTCTATGAAATGAGCGGGCGTCGCCCTTATGCGAGCATCAATTTCGTGGTTGCTCATGATGGCTTCACCCTGCACGATCTTGTCTGCTATAACCAAAAACATAACGAAGCCAATGGTGAAGACAACCGGGACGGAAGCGACGACAACCTGAACTGGAACTGCGGCGTGGAGGGCCCGACCGATAATCTGCCCATTGTCGAGCTCCGAGAGCGGCAGAAACGCAACATACTGATGACCCTTCTGCTTTCACAGGGAGTTCCCATGATCTGCGGCGGCGATGAGAGAGGACGGACACAGCGAGGGAACAACAATGCCTACTGCCAAGATAATGAGCTGAGCTGGTTTGACTGGAAACTCGACCATTCAGATCGTAAATTGCTGGCCTTCACGCAACAGTTGATCGCCTTGCGACAAGCGCATCCAGTCTTTCGGAGACGACGATTCTTCCACGGACGTCATATTCGCGGTGCCGAAGTCAAAGATCTCTCCTGGTTTCGTCCCGACGGCAAAGAGATGACAGACGAGGATTGGAACAAAGGTTACGTTCGTTGTTTAGGATTGCGTTTGTCAGGAGATGCGCTCGAAGAAACCGACAGCAAGGGACGCCCCCTCCTCGATGATACATTCTTACTCCTGCTCAACGCGCACCATGAGCCACTTCCCTTTACCCTGCCAGCGCATAGGCGGGGAGTCCGATGGCAGCTGGTTTTGGATACAGTTGCGACGATACACGACAAAAAGCGGGTGACGCTGCTGAAGGGGGGTGAGTGCTACGATCTTGAGACGAGGTCCCTTGTGCTGCTGCGGTTGCGCAAAGCGAAAGAAGTAATACTGTGAGGACCGGCATCTCTCATTGGATGAGAACTCATTCGTTTGAGCTGGCTCCAGAGAAGGTTCTCATTACCGGTCAGACCCGAGCCTGCTCGCCTTCAACCGCAGGATTCCACTCATGGTCCTCTTCCACTGCCTCGAACAGGCGGCTGAAGACGTCGGGCACCGCGGCCGCCACGCGGCTCCAGTTCGAGATCATCGGCACCCCGA
>JAHWYE010000030.1 GCA_020028195.1 Nitrospirota bacterium | reverse complement strand
GGTCTCATACTGCTCAGCTTGTAGGTAGGTCAGGCCCAGCAGGAGGTGCGCATCTGCTTGCTTCGGACTCAGCTTCACCGCGTAGGTGAGATGCGAAATCGCATCCGGGAACCGCTTCAGCCGATATAGCAGAAACCCCAGTTGCATGTGGCCCTCATAATAGTTGGGCTGGAGTTTCAGATTGTGCTCGTACGCCCGGATCGCGCTCTCGTGATCCTTACTTTCCTCGTATATCAGTCCGAGATAGTCGCGCACCTTCAGTTCATCCGGCCGCACCGTCAGGATCTGGTTCAGACTCGAGATGGCCTTGGGATAGTCCTTCAGTTCGCCGTAGATCAAGCCCATCCGTAACTGTGCATCTAAATCGCCGGGATCCTCTTCGAGAATCTTGTCCAGCTCAGCGAGGGCTTCGTCATACGCTTTGTTACCGAGATACAGCCTGACGAGATGTTGACGGACCTCCCTACTACGCGGATTCACCTCCTGAAGATACTTGCGGTAGAGCGCTATCGCCTTGCCTCGCTCTTGCTGAGACTCATGGACCGAGGCCAAGGCCACATAAGCAGGCTCGAACGCGGGATTGATCCCGATCGCTCGCTCAAAATTAACAACCGCCCGGTCAAGTCGCTTCGACTCGACCCCCACTCGACCCAGATAGTAATACCCGACCGAGGAGTCTTTTGCCCGTGCAATTCCTTCGGTAAACGCGAGCTCCGCCTCGTCGAAACGCTTTTGATTGGCCAGCAGAAGTCCCTTCGAGAAATACGGCTCGCTCGTGCCCGGATCCTGTTTGATGGCACGATCATACATGGCCAAGGCTTTTTGGGTCTGTCCCGCACCGGCATAGATGGCAGCCATCTGAGCCAGGATCGGGGCCTGATGCCCGGCCGCCTCCGCTGTTTGATCTGCGAATCGAACGGCGTCAGCCAACTCCCCCATCAAGAAATAGAGCGTAGCCAGACGCGCTTTCAAATAGACGGACGACGGGTCGCTCTGGAGTGCACTCAGGTACTCCCTGGCCGCTCGTTCGGAGTCCTGAGCGAGTTCTGCTTGGTGTCCGAGTATAAAATGGTAATAGGCACGGGGGTCGGAGGGGGGAGCAGGTGTGCCCACCTGAGTAGCGGGCTGGCCGGATGCGCGATTCGCGTCGCGGCCTGCCTGCTGGACGGTCCCGCAAGACACGACAAACCACGGGATGACCAAGAGGGTCAACACCCTCCGGTCCCATCTCGCTGCGAGGCAGCATGCCCTCGCTGTGCAATGCCAAAAGGTGGGTCCCTTCAAGACCATTCCTTCTGTTGGCTGAAACGCGAAGCCGGTGGCGGCTTAGTGGACATGTGCCACGGATTATACCCAGCCCTCTGAGCGGGCGTCAAACGACTTCGCGGTTCTCGAGACTCTCGAATTTTGCGAACTTTTCGTGGAAGAAGAGCTGTTTTTCGCCGGTCGGGCCGTTCCGATGCTTTCTGACCAGGATGTCGGCGATCCCCTTCTTTTCCGAGTTCTGGTCGTATTGATCCTCCCGGTAGATGAAGATCACCACGTCTGCGTCCTGCTCTATCGCTCCACTCTCCCGAAGGTCGGCCAGCATCGGGATCGGCGGCTTGCGGCTCTCCACCGCCCGACTCAACTGAGAAAGCGCGACGACGGGAACATCCAGCTCTTTGGCGAGTGCCTTGAGGGATCGGGAGATATCGGAAATTTCTTGCTGGCGAGACTCGGCATCGCCGCGGCCCTGCATCAGTTGCAGGTAGTCCACGACGAGCAGATCGAGCCCGCTGTCTGCCTTCAGTCTCCTGGCCTTTCCCCGCATCTGTTGGACGGTCAGAGCTCCCGAATCGTCGATGAAAATGGGAGCCTGTTCAAGTCGCCCGGCCGCCTCCGCCAGCCTCCACCAGTCCTCCTTCTGTAGCTTTCCTGTCCGCAGCGCATGGGAATCTACGTGCGCCTCAGAACTCAGCATCCGCAACACCAACTGCGCCTTAGACATTTCCAAACTGAAGATGCCGACCGCCTTGCCGTGGTGAATCGCGGCGTGCTGAGCGATGCCGAGCGCGAGACTGGTCTTCCCCATGCTGGGGCGCCCGGCAATCACTACGAGATCCGATGCTTGCAAGCCGGCGGTTAGGTCATCGAGGTCATAGAATCCGGTTGGAATCCCCGTGATCCGTTCCTTTCTCTTGGACAGGCGATCGACAAGGTCAAGACTCTCCTTGATGATGAGGTTAAGCGGAGTAAACGACCGACCGAGCTTGCCTTGGGCGAGGCTGAACACAGACCGTTCCGCAAAATCCAGCAGATCGTCCACCGGCGCGGCGCCGTCGTACCCGCGAGCGATCACTTCGGTCGAGGTGCCGATCAGGCCTCGGAGCAGTGCCTTGTCGCGCACAATTTTGCAATGGTATTTGATATTGGCCGCGGTCGGTACCGCCTGGACCAGTTCCGCCAGATAAGCCGCTCCTCCAACGGGCTCGAGCTCACCCTTGGTCTTCAAGCGTTCCGTCAAGGTGATCTGATCAATCACCTCTCCATGCTCCGAGAGATCAAGCATGGCGAGATAGATCTTCCGATGGGCAGTTCGATAGAAGTCCTCCTCTGTGAGCACCTCCATGGCCCTCGCCATAGAGGCGTTGTCGAGCAGGACGGCGCCCAAGACCGATTGCTCCGCCTCGAGATTTTGGGGCGGAAGCCTAGGTTCTGACAGATCGAGCTGAGGCATCAGCTTTGATTGCCGACGACATGATCCCTTCGGGGACCACTGCCAGCAAACTGGGAAGATCTTTAACCTTGACTCTCTTGCCGACCATCTTGTTAAAGCCGGGCTGACGCAGAACTTCTGAGGAAGCCGCCACGATCAGGGCCTCATCGGGGGCGACCCTCGTTCCGGCCAGGATCGCCACCACTGAGGCTCCCTGCGCGCGCCCCTCTTCCACCAAAGACCGGATCCCGGTTGAACCAGTCGCGCGCGCGACCCGTTGGACCACGCGAAAACCCGCATTGCGCAGCATCTGCGACACCTGGAACAGTCGATCGCTGCGAGCCACCGGCGCTGCGATCAGGAAGTCCACTCTGGAACGCGGGAGCCCCCCTTCGAGACATTCCATGGCTCGGAAGAGCCGATCCACATCAAAAGCAAAGCCCGTGGAGGGAAGATCTCGACCAAACCGACCGATCAGGTGGTTGTAACGACCGCCTCCGCCAAGTTCGCATCCGACGCCGGCGGCGAATACATCGAAGACCACGCCGTCATAATAGTCGAACCCTCGGAACTCTCCCAAATCCAGCAGGAGATGGTCTCTCATGCCGGCAGACACTAACAGCCGATAGACCTGGGTCAGCCGATCGAGCGTCGCCCGTAATTGCCGGTCGCGACCGGCCAGCACCCGCCCCCGCTCGATCACTTCGTCCCGACCATAGAGGCCAGGCGCCTCCAGAATGGCCCGCGCCTGCTTGCCCGGCACTCGCTCCGAGGAAAGAATCTCTTCGAGCCGGGGCAGATCCTTCCGTGCCGCAGCCTGCTCGGCCCGTTTCTGGCCGTCCATGGACATGCCTGACTTCGCCAGCAGTGCCTTGAAGAACCCCACGTGCCCCAGGGAGATCTTGAACGCGGGGAGACCGAGTTGTTTCAGGCACTCCACCATCAAGGCAATAATCTCGCCGTCCGTTGCCACATCGTCAAGGCCGATTAGCTCAGCACCGACCTGGAAAATTTCTCGATCGCGCCCCGCATGCTCCGGTTCGTAGCGAAACACGGTGGTGCGATAACAGAGCCGGAGCGGCATGCTCCGTCCCACCATGCCCATGGCGACAATTCTCGCGATCTGCGCCGTCACGTCCGGCCTGAGCAAGAGAATCCGCCCGGTGGTTCGGTCGGCGAATTGGTAACACTTTTCGATCACATCCGGTTCCAACCCCGCCGACAGGACATCCAGGTATTCGAACGTCGGCGGGATAATCTCGCGGTAGCCCCAGCGACCCAGCGATGTCATCAGGGTTTCCTCAAGATGGCGGACACGCTGCGCGGTGTGCGGCAGAATTGTGGCCATCCCCACCGGCACCAGCGAACGCTCGCGCCGCTGCGTCGACGATCCCTGAGTGGCAAATGGCTTGGACGTGGGACGGGACATACCGTGCGGGGCTGGCTCAGAGTCCTTTTGAGAGGTCGGCCAACTTGACAGAGAGAATGTTCTTTCCGTTTTTGATGGTCTCGAGCATGCCGGTCGGCAGGGGAGCATCCAGCCCAATGATCAGCAACGCATTCCCGCCTTGTTCCTCGCGGGAACACTGCATGCGGGCGATGTTGATCTGGTGTTCCCCCAGCACCTGGCCGACAGCACCGATCACGCCTGGCCGGTCCACATTCAGAATGAGCAGCAAGTGTCCCTCAGGGAGGACCTCAACCTGGAAATTGTCGATTTCGATGATGCGTGGGTCTTTGCGGTTGTGCAGGGTGCCGGCGACACGGTGGGCCTTCTTCCCCGCCTCGACCCGGACCCTGATGACGCTGGTGAAGTCCCCGGCGTCACTGCTCTTCACCTCTTTCACCTCGATCCCGCGTTCCTTGGCAACCACAGGCGCGTTGACATAGTTCACGGCGTTCTCCAGGATGGGAGTCAAGAGCCCCTTCAGGACCGCCAGCGTCAGCGGGGCCACCGTCAACCCGGCCACCTCGCCGTTGTACTCCACCGTAACTCGTTCCAGTCCTCCCTCGTAAAGCTGGGCCTGGAGAAGTCCGATCTTTTCCGCCAGTGCCAGATAGGGCTGCAGTCGTGGCAGTAACTCAGGCGGAACCGATGGAACATTCACGGCACCCCGCGCAATCCCTTTCGTGAAGTAGTCCACGATCTGTTCCGCAATCCCGATTGCGACATTCTCCTGAGCTTCGCCGGTCGCGGCGCCGATGTGGGGGGTGCAGACAAAATTCTCCAGCGTGAGCAGGGGGTGGCCCGGCGCGACCGGCTCCTCTTCAAAGACGTCGAACGCCGCCGCGGCCACTCTCTTCGTCTTGAGCGCTTCATAGAGGTCCGCCTCATCAACGATCCCGCCGCGCGCACAGTTGACGATCATCACGCCCGGCTTCATCTGCGCGATGGCAGCGGCGTTGATCAACGACTTGGTCTCGGCCGTGAGCGGGGTATGCACTGAGATGATATCCGCTCGCCGGAGCAACTCCGCCAGTTCGACGACTTCCACTCCCATTTTGTGTGCCCGTTCTTCCGCCAGGTATGGATCGTAGGCGATCACGTTCATGGACATCCCCTGGGCCAGCTTCGCCAGGTAGCCGCCGATCTGCCCGATCCCCACGACGCCAAGGGTCTTGTTATACAGCTCCACTCCCATGAACCGCTCTTTCTCCCACTTACCGCTTCTCATTGAGGCGGTCGCTTGGGGAATCCACCGGGTCATCGAGAAGATCATCGCCATCGTGTGCTCGGCCGTCGTGACTGTATTGCCGCCCGGGGTGTTCATCACCACGATGCCGCGCCTGGTGGCAGCTTGCGTGTCAACATTGTCCAAGCCGGAGCCAGCGCGGCCGACGACTTTCAGGCGGTCGGCCGCCGCAATCAACTCAGCCGTCACCTTCGTGGCCGATCGAACGATGAGTGCATCATACTGCTTGATGTCCTTGATCAACTCCTCCTTGGGGAGCTTGGTTTTCACATCCACAGCGAAGCCGGCCTTCTCGAGAATCTCGATGCCTTGCTTCGACAGGCTGTCGCTGACCAAGACGTTCATTGCGCTGCTCTTGTCTCCGTCGTCACGCGGCCTACGGCTTGACCATGAGTAATTCCTGGGCCTTAGCGACCCCGCTTCCCAGCTTGACGGAATATCCCAGACCCTTCAGCACCATTTCGATCGCCGCCAGCGTCGTGATGACATCGAAGGTGTCTATATAGCCCATGTGGGAGACTCGGAAGATCTTTCCTTTCAGGTGATCCTGTCCGCCAGCGGCTGTCATACCGTACTGCACTCTCAAGTTCTTATAGATTGCCTGACCGTCCACGCCTTCCGGGGCGGAGATCGCGGTCAAGGCATCGCTGGGCGACTCCTTGGGAAAGAGCGAAAGCCCCGCCGCTTTGACTCCCTCGCGCATCGCAAGGGCCAGGCGTCCCTGGCGGGCGAACACAGCTTCCAGCCCTTCGGCCTTCAACATCCGTAGGACTTCCTGGAGCCCCAGGATCATGGAAACTGCAGGGGTGTAGGCAGTCTGATTCTTGATCTGCGACTCCCGTTCCTTCTTGAAATTAAAATAGAAGGCCCCATTCTTCGCCTTATCGGCCAGTTGCCAGGCTTTCTCGCTCACGCTGACGAAGGCCAAGCCTGGTGGCAGCATCAACGCCTTCTGCGAGCCCGTCACGACCACATCCAAGCCCCAGGCATCAGTCTTGAGGTCGAACACCCCCAAGGCCGTGATGGCGTCCACGACCAAAATGGTACCTTCATAGGGCTTGACCACTTCCGCCAGCGCCTTGGTGTCGTGGGCAACGCCGGTGGAGGTTTCGCTAGCCTGGACATAGACCGCTTTGATGGACGGGTCCTTCTTCAACGCGTCCGCCACCGTGTGGGGGGCAACAGCACACCCCCATTCCACTTTGATTTCCGTCACCTGCACGCCGAAGGTCTTGCAGATCTTCCCCCATCGTTCGCCGAATTTGCCGCCGTTGATGACGAGCGCCTTGTCGCCCGGTGAGAGGAAATTGGCCACTGCGCCTTCCATCCCGCCCGTCCCAGACGACGCCAGGATCAGCACTTCGTTTTCGGTCTGGTATAACCACTTGAGGTTTTCCCGCACCTCCCCGAATAATTGGGCAAATTCCGGCGCTCGATGGTGGATGATGGGCCTCGCCATCGCCAGCAACACTTCGGGTGGGACCGGCGTCGGCCCCGGAGCGAGCAAATACCGCTTCAACATCGGATCGTTCTCCTCACAACACCCGTTCGCTGTCAAGGGAGCGAAAGGCGGTACGCTATCACAGGCTTCCTACCCTGTCAAGGCAACTCAGCGCGCTGATTCCCTATTTTTCAGTGACTTGTGTGTCATGCCTCACCCATTCCCGGTTCGGAAATTGACCGATTTATAACCGTCACGAAGAGTCATTCGTCCCTGCAAACCCCTCTTCCGTCGGTCTTGACAACCACCACTCCGACCGTTACCCTTAGAGCGATCCTTTTTGAATGAATGAGGTGATATAGGCCGTGAGAAATCCAGCTCGTCGCCAAAGCCACGTCGGGATTCTCCTAGGGGCTCTGCTCATTGGATCCGGAGCCTTGGAAGGGGGAATTCCAGTCAGTGCCGAATCGTCAACAGTTGAAGCCCAGGCGATTGCGCTGGAGCCGAGCACACAAGTGGCATCCGGTTCGATGGTTCAAAACCAGGCTGACGAGCCAATTGGCGACCTTCAAGAGGCCTCCTCAAACCTCGACTCATTTCGGGCAGAGTCGTTCCTAGGGTCAGATCCAGTCTCCCTTGCGCAAGCCAAGTCATTCGGCCCTGACTGGCGATTCGCCGAGCTATTTGCGATAAGGAACGGGCTCCCGGAGGATCCCAACGCCCCCATAGTCACCCATGAGTCGATCTTCAGGGTCCCTCACTCCCACAACCACAAAGTTGAACGCCACATGCGGTTCTTCCATACTGCTATCCACAACCGATTTGAGCAGTGGCTCGACCGGTTGGCCCATTACAGGCCACTGGTTGAAGGCATCTTCTCGGAATTTGACCTACCCAGTGACCTAGTGTTCCTATCGCTCGTCGAAAGCGGGTTCAACCCGAATGCCTATTCACGGGCCCGTGCAACCGGCCCGTGGCAGTTTATGAAAGGTACCGCCCGATTATATGGGCTTCGAGTGGATCAATACGTGGATGAACGTCGCGACCCCATCAAATCGACGGTCGCCGCAGCCCGCTACCTCCGGGATCTGTACGATTTGTTCGGCACCTGGCCCTTGGCGATGGCTGCGTACAACGCCGGCGAGGGCAAGGTCTTGCGCGCCCTTCGGAAGGCGCGCGCCGAGAGTTTTTGGGAAATCGCCCAGACGAGGCATATTCGGCGGGAAACGAAAGAATACGTTTCGCGCTTTGTGGCGGCCACGATCATCGCCAAGAACCCGGATCGCTATGGGTTCAGCTCCGAGGCTCGAGATCCGCACCAGTTCGAGGAAGTAGTCGTGCATCGTCCGGTGCATCTTCGAGACGTCGCGAAGGCAACCGGGGTCCCCTTCCATGAACTTCGTCGTCTAAACCCGGAGTTGCGAAGGGACGTCACGCCTCCGACCGATCCCGAATACCACCTGAAAGTCCCTGTGGGGACGAAAGCCGGTGTTGAGCAGATGCTCGACAGTATCCCAGCCTGGAACCAATCTGCGTCCACGCAGAGGCGGGGGGCTCACGCTGTCCAGTCGCCTGAATGGTATCGAGTCCGTGTGGGAGATAGCCTCGCGAAGATTGCAAAGCGCTTTCACCTCTCCGTCCCGGAACTCAAGGCTCGAAACAACCTGACGAGCCATCTGGTCAAACCTGGGGACCTGCTCGCCATCGGCCATTGAGCGGCGGCTCTTCCTCCCACTTTCCTACGAACGTGCACACTATTTCCCCGGCTCGACTACCGTCGCTGTTCCTTCCCGGCTTTCCGTCGCGTCGCCCTCGTGGTCCCGTTTCACCTGCAGCGCCTTGATACGAACCGCAGCTTCGCTCGCAAGCGGTGAGTTGGGATAGCCCTTCGTCAACTCTTGGTAGCGAGCCAAGGCCCCTTCCGGACGAGACTGAGTCTCCTCGAGTTTTCCCAACTCGAAGAGCGCGTGATCCTTATTGGAGGCTCCCGCCACATTCAGCACCGCTGCAAATGCCTTGGCGGCCTGGTCCGGGTCTCCATTGAGCAGGTAGGCGTACCCGAGCCGCTGATAAACCAACCCAAGCAGGGTCCTGTTGGCGCCATAGGAAGCGATGAACCTTTTGTAGGCTTCGATCGCCCCGCCGAGATCGTTCGCCTGCACCAAGGCATTGCCCAAGTGATACAGGGTAAGAGGAGCACTAGGAACTCGTGGGTATTGCTCCACCAACTGGCGAAATACGTTGATCGCTTGCTTCAGATTCTCATCAGCCTTGACTCGTTGATCCGCCGGTCGGTCCAGATAGAAGCGCATCGCCTGCCGATTCAGTTCCAGAGCCTGTTCGGCATTACGATGGTCAACCCAGATGACCGCCGCCACCGCCGCCACCGCCCCGAGCAGGACGATCAGCCCCATCACAATCCCTCGACGATGCTCCTGAACGAGCAACAGGAAGCGTTCCATCCGGTTCAGCAGATGGGCCTCATCAGCTGGTACATTCTTTGATCCGACTCTGATTCGGTACGACATCGTGTCCGTGCCTTTCTGTCGTCGCGACGTGCGACCTTATACAAAGGTTGCTCAATCCTTGTCAATGATATGATCTGGCCCTTTCAACGATCCAGAGGTCGTTGACAGGACGCTCGAGCAAGGTATAGCGTGGTTTACAGAACAGCCACCCAACTATACCCGCATGTTCGAAGAGCGACTGCACCAGCTGGAAGAGCAGCACCTGCTTCGACGGTTGCTACTGATCGAATCGGAGCCAGGGACCGTGGTCACCATCGAGGGGCGTCGGGTAATCCTGATGGCCTCCAACAACTACTTGGGGCTCGCCACGCACCCCAAGCTGAAGCAAGCGGCCGTCTCAGCGACCGAACGGTTCGGCGTGGGTTCTGGCGCTTCGCGGTTGGTGTCCGGCACCCTGCCGCCGCACGAAGAACTGGAGATGGCTCTGGCCCGGTTCAAGGGCGTCGAAGCGGCGCTCGTGTTCAGCTCAGGTTATCTCGCCAACATCGGCCTCATTCCAGCCCTCATTGGCTCAGGCGGACTTATTCTGGCCGACCGACTCTGCCATGCCAGCCTGATCGATGGATGCAGGCTGAGCGGGGCCAACCTTCGCATCTTTCGTCACCGGGATACGGATCAGCTCAGAACTCTGCTGGCCCGACGCTCCGCCGGCCGCGACACGCTGATCGTCACCGACGGAGTGTTCAGCATGGATGGCGATCTGGCGCCGCTTCCGGAATTAGTCGAGCTTGCCGACCGTCACGGAGCGCGATTGCTGGTGGATGACGCGCATGGCACCGGCGTCATGGGGCCACAGGGGCGTGGAACCTTGGAACACTTCGGCTTGGAGTCACGCCTTTCCTTCCACATGGGAACGCTGGGGAAGGCGCTCGGCACGAGCGGGGCCTATGTCGCAGGACCAGCCAGTCTGATTCGCTATTTGGTCAGCACCGCGAGATCGTTCCTGTTCAGCACAGCCCCGCCACCGGCAACCGCTGCCGCCTCACTCACGGCGCTCGACATTCTCCGCTCCGAGCCAGACCGACGAACCAGGCTCTGGGAAAACCGAGACCGCTTCTACAAGGGACTGAAGGCGCTGGGGTTCCGGACCACCGACACCGTTAGCCCTATCATTCCGGTTCTGATCGGAGACCCAGACAAAGCGCTGGACATGGCCCGCCTCCTGCTGAAGCAGGGGGTCTATGCGCCGGCCATTCGTCCACCCACAGTCCCCAAAGCGACGAGCCGCATCAGGGCCACGGTCACCTCGGAACATACCAGTGAGCAACTCAAGACGGTCCTCGCCGCCTTCCAGACGGCGGGACAAGAGCTGGACCTGATTTAGCCGCGGCCGGGGAACGCTGTGCTATGCTATTTTCTTGCAATCGGGAATTTCTATGGCATGATGTCATGACAAGACTCCAACAACTTGCCCGACAGGACCGTTCAATACCAGATTTGGGTCAGAGTCTCCGGCCCGCCGTGCCAGCGAGGAGGGGGTAGATGGATATTA
>JAHWYE010000176.1 GCA_020028195.1 Nitrospirota bacterium | reverse complement strand
GGCCATCAAGCTGGCTCGACGGTACGCCCATCAGAAGCACGGCCCGGACCGGTACGAGATCATTACCATGCTGAACTCTTTTCACGGCCGGACGATGGCAACCTTGACCGCCACCGGACAGGAGAAAGTGCAGAAAGGGTTCGAGCCGCTGCTCCCCGGCTTCAAGTACGTTTCCTTGAACGATTTGCCTGAGTTGGAGAAGGCGTTGAGCGCCAAGACCGCCGCGGTGATGCTGGAACTGGTCCAAGGGGAGGGTGGTGTCCACGTCGCGGATCGAACCTATCTCAAGAGCCTGCGCGAATTATGTCGCCAGCACGATGTCCTGCTGGTGTTTGACGAAGTCCAGACCGGCATGGGACGAACCGGCACTCTGTTCGCCTATGAGCAGTTGGGAGTCCACCCGGACATCATGACGCTGGCCAAGGGACTTGGCGGGGGGGTGCCGATCGGCGCCTGTCTGGCAACGGATGAAGTCGCCGCTGCGTTCTCGCCGGGAGCCCATGCCTCCACCTTTGGCGGGAATCCTCTGGCCTGCGCGGCCGCTCTCGCGGTCCTGCGAGTGCTGCTCGAAGGTCGGGTGTTGGAGCAGAGCCGCCGCATGGGCGATTATTTGGCCAAGGGCTTACTGGACCTGAAGGACCGTCTCCATATCGTCAAAGACGTGCGCGGGCTTGGTTTGCTGCAAGGCATGGAGCTCACGATCGAGGGAAAACCGGTCGTGGATGACTGTCTGGCCCGTGGGCTCTTGATCAACTGCACGATGGAGCGGGTATTGCGGTTCGTCCCGCCTCTCATCATCACCCAGCACGAGATTGACCGGCTCTTGGATACTCTGTCACAGATTCTGATCAAACGGGTCTAAAGGAGGCTGGCATGACCGGACGGCCTGTCCGTGTGACTCGCCAGGCGTCTCTTCGTTCGTTCGGGCGTTCATTTGGGAAAGACCTCCTGACGGTAGGAGCGATCCCCAGAGACCAGGTGGCGCATCTGCTGCGCTTGGCAGAGGAACTCAAAGCCCTGCAGCGCGGAGGCGTGCTCCATCAGCGCCTGGCTGGAGCGACGCTCGGCTTGCTGTTTGAAAAGCCATCCACGCGGACTCGGGTCTCGTTCGAGGCCGGCATTAATCAGCTCGGGGGCCAAGCGCTGTTCCTCTCAGCCAGGGACATCCAACTCTGCCGGGGCGAAAGCATCGCGGACACGGCTCGGGTCCTGTCCCGGTACCTGGACGCGCTCGTGGTGCGAACCTATGACCACGCGACGGTCGAAGAGTGGGCGCGGGAGGCTACCATTCCGGTCATCAACGGGCTGACGGATCTGTGCCACCCCTGTCAGGCGCTGGCCGATTTGCTCACGATCCGTGAAAAGAAGGGCGGCCTGAAGGGGTTGAAACTTGCCTACGTGGGCGATGGCAACAATGTTGCCAACTCGTTGATCGAGGGCGCGGCGAAAACCGGCATGACGATCAGCCTCGGTTGTCCCAGTGGGTACGAGCCGGATCCACGGATCGTGGACTGTGCGCGCTCTGAAGCGGACCAGACCGGAGGGGCGATTGAGATCAGCCAAGACCCTCATGCTGCGGTCAAAGAGGCCGACGTCATCTATACCGACGTCTGGATCAGCATGGGACAGGAGCGTCACCAGGCGCGTCGCCTGAAGGCCCTGGGGCCCTATCAACTGAATGAGCGGTTGCTGAAGCAGGCCCGCCCGGATGCGATTGTGATGCATTGTTTACCTGCGCACCGCGGACAAGAGATCACCGCCGGTGTGTTGGATGGTCCTCAGTCCGTAGTGCTGGATCAGGCTGAGAACCGTCTGCATATGCAAAAGGCTATTCTGGTGGAACTCTTGAGCAGACCGCGGCGGAGAAGTTAGACGGACGGTCAGGACCTCATGAACCGGAATGCAGTAAAAAAAGTCGTGCTGGCCTATTCGGGAGGTCTCGATACCTCCGTCATCCTCAAGTGGCTCCAGGAGACCTACGGATGCACGGTGGTGGCCTTCTGCGCCGATCTGGGTCAGGGGGAGGATCTCAAAGCGGTCAAGACGAAAGCGCTGGCGGTCGGAGCGTTGAAGGTCTATGTCGAGGATCTCCGTGAAGTCTTCGTCAAGGAGCACATCTTTCCGATGCTGCGGGGTAACGCCGTGTACGAGGGCGGCTATCTCCTGGGAACCGCCATTGCCAGGCCACTGATCGCGCGTCGCCAAATTGAGATCGCCCGTAAAGAAGGAGCCGATGCAGTGTCTCATGGGGCGACCGGGAAGGGAAACGATCAGGTTCGGTTCGAAGTGACGTATCTGGCGCTCGATCCGAAGGTGCGGGTCATCGCCCCCTGGCGCGAATGGACCTTTCGGTCACGACGGGAGCTTATCGAGTACGCCTCGGCGCACGGGATTCCGGTGACGGCGACAAAAGCCAAACCCTATAGTACGGATCCGAACCTCTTCCACGTGAGCTATGAAGGCGGCATCCTAGAAGATCCCTGGGAAGAGCCTCCGGAGGAGATCTTCCAAATGACGGTCTCTCCGGAGAAGGCGCCGAATAAACCGCGCGTTGTCGCAATCGAGTATGAGCGGGGCGACCCGGTCGCGGTGGACGGCAAGCGAATGAGCCCGGCCGCCTTGCTCACTCATCTCAATCGCCTGGGCGGGGAGCATGGCGTGGGCCGGGTGGATCTGGTGGAGAACCGCTTCGTCGGCATGAAATCTCGAGGTGTCTATGAAACACCGGGCGGGACAATCCTCCATGTCGCACATCGCGGGTTGGAGTCGCTCACGATGGACCGTGAAGTCCTGCATCTGCGGGACAGCCTTATTCCGCGATACGCCGAATTGATCTACTACGGGTACTGGTACTCGCCGGAGCGAGAGGTGCTGCAGAAAGCCTTCGATGAGGCTCAACAGGACGTCAGCGGCACCGCGCGTGTCAAACTCTACAAGGGAAGTTGCACGGTGGTCGGCCGGCGGTCGGACCGGTCTCTGTACAGGTTAGACCTGGCCACGTTTGAAGAGGACGAGGCCTATCGCCAGAATGATGCCGAAGGGTTCATTCGTTTGAGTGCGCTGCGATTGGCGATTCGCGCCCAGCGCCGCAAGGCGAAGGCGTAGTTCGTGAAACGTGAAGCATGAAACGTCAAGGGACTGCTGATACAAGGCGTAGGGTGATGAGGAGAAGGCCAACGGCAAAAAGCAAAGGGCAAGGGAGGAAAACGCCTCACGTCTCACAGGCTGGGGCGAAGCCCTGGTCTGGCAGGTTCCGCGATCGCACCCATCGACTAGTGGAGACATTTACCTCCTCGCTCACGTTCGACCGGCGTCTGTATCCCTATGATCTTCAGGGCAGCAGGGCTCACTGTAGGACGCTGGAACGCGCCGGGGTGCTGTCCCGGAAAGAGACTGCCCAGATCTTGCGGGGATTGGAGGCGGTTCGGAGCGAGCTTGAATCGGGGCGCTTCTCGTTTGCCGCAGAGGATGAAGATATTCACATGGCGATCGAGCGACGACTCACGGAACTGATCGGACCGACTGGCGGCAAGCTGCACACAGGCCGCAGCCGGAATGATCAAGTCGCCTTGGACATCCGGCTGTATCTTCGGGACGCCCTCGGTGGTCTGCTCGACGGTCTGCGTCGGTTCCAGCGGGCGCTCCTGGGACAGGCGCGGGCGCATCTGGATGTGGTGATGCCGGGCTATACGCACCTGCAACGAGCCCAGCCGGTCTTGTTTGCGCATCATCTGCTGGCCTACGTGGAAATGACTGATCGTGACAAGGGACGGGTACGGGACGCGCTGGTTCGACTTGACGTGATGCCGTTGGGGTCCGGCGCGCTGGCCGGCACGAACTATCCGGTGGACCGAACCTACACGGCGCGGTTATTGGGGTTCACCCAAGTCAGTGAAAACAGCCTGGACGCGGTGTCCGATCGGGACTTCACAATCGAGGTGCTGGCCTCGCTTTCAATGGTCATGATGCATCTGTCCCGTCTCAGCGAGGAGTTGGTGCTGTGGGCGTCTCAGGAGTTTCAGTTTGTGGAGCTGCCGGATGCCTTCTGCACGGGGAGCAGCATGATGCCTCAGAAGAAGAATCCGGACGTGCCGGAACTTGTCCGGGGAAAGACGGGGCGGGTCTATGGTCATCTGCTGGCCCTGTTGACGACTATGAAGGGCTTGCCGCTCAGTTACAATCGGGATCTCCAGGAAGACAAGGAGGCATTGTTCGACGCCCTGGACACGGTGGTTGCTTCCCTGGGAGTCTCGACGGAACTGATCAAGGGCCTGACGGTCAACCGCGCCATACTGGCGAAGGCTGCTGGGTCCGGGTACCTGCTGGCGACCGAGTTGGCGGATTATCTGGTGACGAAAGGAATGCCGTTCCGACAGGCCCATGTGACGGTTGGCCGAGTCGTGCGATGGTGTCTTGATCGAAAACGGGATCTTCGCGATGTGACGTTGGCTGATCTGCGCTCGTTTTCCGATCGTTTTGAGAAAGACGCGCTGGACGTGGTGACAGTGGAGGGGGCCATCGAGCGGAAGGCCCAAATCGGCGGCACCGCCAGGAAACGGGTTGAGGCGCGGATTAAAGCGCTGGAGAAAGCGCTCGC
>JAHWYE010000029.1 GCA_020028195.1 Nitrospirota bacterium | reverse complement strand
GAGCGAACGACAGCCAGCTTCCACCGCCGATGGGCGTGGTGAGAGGACCCTTGATACCGACGAGAAACTCGACAAAGGCCGGCACGGTTTCTTCGTGCAGCCAGCTGCCATACTGCTTGAAGGAGGACCTCAATGAAGTGGCTGAAAGGTATTGGGTTGCTGCTGATCGCCAATGTCCTGATCTTCGTAACCCTCTCGATTACGTTCCACGTGCTGGTGAATTTCGTCCTGCCCGCATTCGGCATCGATGTCAGAGGTGCGGTGAGCCAGGAGGACCTGGTCTGGGCGCTCGTGATCGGATTCGGCGGCGCCTTCCTCAGCTTGGCGTTTTCCAAACAGTTCGTCCGCTCCATGCTGGACTGCTATCAGATCACCCAACCCCGCTCGGAGCCGGAGCAGGCGATTTACGGGGCCGTTCAGGACATCGCCCAGCGCGTGCACATCAAAATGCCGGAGGTCTGGGTCTACGAGTCTCCAGACCCCAACGCCTTCGCCACCGGACCAAGCAAGAACAACTCGATGGTGGCGGTGTCCACCGGCCTGTTGAACAGCCTGAATGAGCAGGAAGTACGCGCCGTGTTGGCGCACGAGATGGGACACGTGTACAACGGTGACATGTTCACCACAACGGTCCTAGCCGGATTGATGAACACGTTCGTGTATTTCATCAGCCGATGGGTCTATCGGCACCTGGCTGAACGCAATGAAGCACTCGCATTCGGGGTCTATATCTTCCTCCAGGTGGTGCTCTCGTTCCTGGCCATGATTCCGATTAGCTGGTTCTCTCGTCGCCGGGAATTCGCGGCTGACTCCTTCTCTGCCAAGGTTTACGGCCGGGAGGCCATGATCTCGGCGCTCCAGTCTATCGACCGCTGGGTCAAGCGGGCCAAGATCGAATACAGCACTCAGGATGCCCTCGCCACGATGAAAATTTCCGGCAAGTCCAGCGGCTTCTTTCGTCTCTTCGCGACGCACCCGCCGATCGAAGAACGAGTGGCGGCGCTGCAGAGGCTCTGAAAGGAGAATCCGACTATGAAGGCTACCAAAGGAAGCAAGTATGGGATGGCTCTGGCACTGGGCATCGTAGCCGCATGTAGCCCCGGCTATGTTTCAGCGCCACCTTCTGCGCAGGCTAGGAGCCCTGAAAGCCTGGCAGTAACTTCTGCTGAAGGAAGGATTGTGATGGCCGCGCAAACCGGTAGCGTCTATGATTTTACGCTGAACGACATCGACGGCAAACCCGTCTCGCTGAGCCAGTTCCGCGGAAAAGTTCTGATGGTCGTGAACACAGCGAGTTTCTGCGGGAACACGCCGCAATACGAAGGCCTCCAAACCATGTATGAGCGGTACCAATCAAAGGGGTTTGAAATCCTCGCTTTCCCGGCCAACAATTTCGGCCGGCAGGAACCGGGAACCAACGAAGAGATCAAAACCTTCTGCTACACCAAATACAGCCTGACGTTCCCGCTATTCAGCAAGATCAGCGTCAAGGGTGAGGACAAGCATCCCCTCTACCGTTACCTGACCGAACAGAGCCCATTTCCCGGCGAAGTGGAGTGGAATTTCCAGAAGTATCTGGTGGATCGCACGGGGAACGTGATCGCCCGCTATCATCACCGCACGAAGCCGCTGTCCGACGAGGTTGTCCGCGACGTGGAGCGGACACTGGCGAAGAATTGAAGCCCCTAACTCTTTTTGATGAAGCTGATGTGGTCCCGATATTGTTGAATCGCCGCCGCTAAGGCATGGCCGCCTAGCGGGATATTGGCTTCCAATGCTGCTTCCACTTCATTATCGTCAATCACGACGTCGTACCGATCCTGCCTGCTGGTCAGGATGACACCTTTCCCGGCATCCCGCGGCAGAAAGATTTCGTGCCAGACCTCTTTCTCAACCAGGCAGACGTCCTTGAAGCGTTCGTAGAGGAGGGCGAGCTTCTCTGGAGCCGTCTCCTTCATAATCACGATCCCGCTCAAGCTTGAACGCAACGAATCTGGGACCTGCTTGCGTTGGCGACTCGCGCGTGGTTACTTCTGGGCCGCGGTGTCGGGGGTTGGAGCGGGCTGGTCGGTGATTTTGAATCGCATCGTCCCAACCTGGTTGGCTGCATGGAAAGGCTGTTGCCCCTGAGGAGTAATAAAAATCTTCACAAAATAGTCCCCCTTCTTCCAACCGTCGGCAGGCTTCTCTAACTCGAGAAATCCATACCGCTCATGTCCCGGGACTGCCAGCGTATCGCGGCCAACCGGCGTGTCCGAGATATTCCCCTTTTCATCTTCCAGAAACCACTGAGCGCTGAACTGCGCCGGGTCTTCGAGAGGCGCTACCTCAAACACGATATAGACGGCTTGAGTGTCCGGGGTGAAGACGGAGGTTCCTGCGCCGATCGGTTTGAGGCGAGGGTCCTGGGTGTACCACCCTTTTCGCCCAAAGCTGTCCCACTCGACCTCGTATCCCTTCGCCATCTTGATCCAGACGAAGATCGACTGCGGAACCCCACCTTTCTGATCGTCCAACGAGGGCAATTTGATTGGTTCAGACTCCGTCTGAGCCTGTTCTTTCGGGGTCATCAGTTCCCGTGCGGCCTGTGTCTCTACCGGCAGGATGGCTTGACTGAACACAAGCAGGAAAACCATGCCGGGAACCACATGAACAACTCTTCTACTCCGGCTATGGGTCGTGCGGTTCATTGTGCGCCTCCTCATTTCGGACGCCCGGAGCAATATCTTTTCTTAGCGGATAGCCTACTGCAAGAATTGGGGCAATGCAACTCGAAGGCTGCCCCCTCGCTTCAAACAGAGGCCGCGGCTTTTGGTATACTGTCTTGGTGCCCACGCATTCCGGAGACCAGCTTGATAGTGATGTAACCCAGCCGGATCGACTAGCGGAACCGCCGTTCGGGGCAAGTCCGCTCCCGCTCCATCGCCTCACCGCCTTAGACAACCCTTTTTCTGGTTCCGTGACGACGGAGCTGACGGACTGTCATCGAAGCGGAGCACCAGTCCAACCAACTCCAACCGACCGGTTCGGAGACGGTGGACAGGCCAGAGAGCGAAGCCGGCGTTACGGAATCCGCGACGGAGCGTTCCAGGCGGCGGCGCAAGGCGGTGGGGAGAATTTCTTGTCCGCGTTCGCCATCCTGCTGCATGCCACTCCCTTCCAGATCGGTCTGTTATCGGCCCTTCCGCAACTGGTGGGGACCTGGGCCCAGTTGCTCGCGGTCAAAACGCTGAATCGCGTCCGACACCGGAAGGCTCTTATCCTGGCGGGGGCCATCGGTCAGGCTGTCTTGTGGCTCCCGCTTCTGGCTCTTCCGCTCCTTTTCCCGGAACAAGGGCCTTGGCTGCTCATCGCCTGCACGGTGGCTTATGTCGCGATGGGCCATTTTGCCATTCCGCCTTGGAATAGCTTGATTACCGATCTGGTGAATCACAACAGCCGAGGAGCCTACTTTGCCCGTCGGGGGAGGGTGATGGCCGTCACGAGTTTTTCCGCCTTGTGTGCGGCCGGCCTGGTGCTCCACTCTGGAGAAAGTTGGAAGACGCCGTGGGCAGGGTTTGCGGTTATCTTCCTGGCGGCGGCCATCGCACGCGCCGTCTCGACCCGTTATCTCGCCCGCATCGACGAGTCAGCGGCTCCGGTCACCCGTGAGGCGGAGTTTCGCCTGCTGGACTTTCTCCGCGATCAACCAGGCTCCAACTTTCGGCGGTTTCTGTTGTTCTCAGGACTCATGCACGTCTGCGTCTTGATCGCTGGCCCCTACTTCGTGATCTACATGCTCCGGGATCTGCAGTTCACGTACTTACAGTATGCCGGCTGGTTGGCCGCCCAGGTCATGGGTCAGTTCATCACCCTCACCCCTTGGGGGCGAATCAGCGACCGATACGGCAACAAGAAAGTCTTGGTCGTGACCGGACTGCTGGTTCCGTTCCTCCCGATGCTCTACCTGTTCAGCACGAACTTCTCTTTCCTGGTGGTCGTCAATTTCCTGGGAGGCGTCATCTGGGCGGGACTGTCCCTGGGCTTGCAAAACTTCGTGTTCGACGCAGTTCGGGCCGAAGATCGGGCGAAGGGAGTCGCGGTCTGGAATACCGTCAACGCGATGGGCTGGTTTACGGGTTCGATGCTTGGCGGGTGGCTTGCGACGGTCGCCCCTTCGACGATTACACTACCGGCCTTGGAGCTTCACCTAGTCTCCAACCTTCCCGTGGTCTTTTTCATTTCGGGGCTTCTGCGGCTGATGGTGTCGCTGAGTCTCCTTCGAACCTTCAAGGAGGCTCGGCCTGTGGAGGCGATTTCGCACCGTCGGTTGTTCTCTGAACTCCCACTCGTCAAACCCCTGATCGGAGTCTTCGGCGGAGGAGTCACCAGGCAGGAGCCGTGACTCGCCTTACGGCATCGGAGATTCTGAAGTCTTTGCCCGTTCTCGCTCCTCTTGCTTCATCTTTTCAAAGAATCGGTCTGAGTCACTCCGTGTCTGCTGCGGCGTCGGCTGAGGAAGGGGTTTCGGGGGATCCCCCGCGCAACCCACAATCAAGAACAAGCCGAATCCCATGCCGAAGGCGCTGATTGCCAGCCATCCCACCCTGTCCAGGTGACCTCGTCTTCTCCGCATAGTCTCCTCCTGCTCGTCCTGTCCTGACTGCACCTGCTCGGCCCGGGCCTCGTTCACCGGAACGCATTCCAAAGATCTGCGACCGTCTGAGCCACGCCGTGCTCCAGCGCGGCCCTGATCAACGGCTGCATGTCAGATTCGGTGAGCAATAGTGAGGCGCCGTCAGACGGATCCGCCATCCGAGTTGTGACCACGTTATGGAACACGACCTCCGCGCTCTCGACTCTGACAATCTTACTCGTCACCATGAAGGGCGGAAGATCTCCATGATACCTGGCGAAGAGCCGATCCCTCAAGGTGGGCCCCTCGATGCGATAGATGAGGACGCTGTCAACTCCCAGAAGGCGGCCGATGCGGATGGCGGTCTCATCGGATACCGCTCCACCCATCTGGAGACGCTGCTCGCCAAGAATTGAAGGAAGATTGAATCGCTCCACGATCCGGAGGGACGGCCGCTGCGCCTTGAGTTGAAACGTCGCTCCCTCCAGCCGAGTATAGGCCTCCATCATCTCCCGGCTATAGGTCTTGGGGTAGAGCACCGCGAGACGTTCCACGTCGAGCGGCACGAGAAGCGAGGATGGAACGGTGTTCCAGGTTAAGGGGACCGGCCTGGCAGATGGCGCTGTCGTGTGGCAGCCTACGAGGAGTGGGAAGAGAAGAAGCCCAACCGACTTGCTCGATACGCCCCATCGTTGAGCCATGGCGCGTGCTCTACTGCCTCGAAGGTCCGGTGCGCTGGGCCGAGCTTTTTGCTGTGATCTCTATCACATCATACTCGACACCGACCTCGAAAAACCACCGCCACGCCATCCTATCCAGACTGAAACACGATTTATCTGCCAGACGGTTCCTATCCTGATGCTTTTGCGAGGAAATTCAGGATTGACTGGTTCACTCTGGAGGACTATGCTCCCGGACACATATGTCGCTGTCTGACCGGCTGTCCGAGGATTTGAAGCAAGCGATGAAGGCCAAAGACCAGCTCCGTGTTGACGTGATCCGGATGATCAAGGCCGCCCTGCTGAACAAGGATCTGGAACTAAAGAAGAATCTCGACGATGCCGAGATGAGCCGGGTCATGACGACGCTGATCAAGCAGCGCAAGGAATCGGTGGAGCACTATCAGAGAGCCAAGCGGGACGACCTCGTCCAGAAGGAACTGAGAGAGATCACCATCATCGAGAGCTATCTGCCCAAGGCTCTTTCAGAAGAAGAAATCGCGCAGCTTGTCGAGACCGTCGTGCGAGAGACCGGTGCCACCACACTGAAGGACATGGGAAGCGTCATGAAAACCGTGATGGCCCGGCTGGCCGGCCAAATGGTCGATGGCAAACAGATCAGTGATCTCGTGCGTGCCAAGCTTCAGTCAGGCTCGCCCTAGCCCGGCGCCCTACCTAATCGAACCGCTCGAGTCTCTGAGACCCTGGAGGACACCCCCAAACGCATGAAAATCCATTCGGCAGCGTTGCGGTCTTCATTTGACCAAACCCCTTTTCACTGCTACCTTTTTTTGTAGTCTCAAGAGTTCAAATCGAGGCAGAATGAGCATTCTCATCATTGATGACTCACCGGACCAACGCAACCTGCTCCGCATGATGCTCAACAGCGCAGGACATACGGACATCCTTGCCGCTGACTCCGCTTCTGCTGCATTTAAGCATCTGGGCCTGGATGGCCAGGGACAGGGAGCTGTGGATGTCGATTTAATTCTCATGGACGTCATGATGCCCGATATGGACGGGATCGAGACCTGCCGACGTATTAGAGCCAATGAACGTCTTCGAGATATCCCTATCATCGTGATTACAGCCAAAACCGAGCCCGAATATCTGCTGTTGGCCTTTACCGCCGGGGCGATGGACTACCTCCGCAAACCCTTGAATTCCGCTGAACTGCAGGCGAGAGTGTGCTCAGCTTTGCTGCTCAAGCATGAGATGGATCGCCGCAAAGCGCGAGAACAAGAACTACAGGAGCGCACCGAGGCCTTGCGACAGCGGGAGCAGGACCTGACCAAGAGCAACGAAGAATTACAGCAAGCTTTGAAACAGGTGAAGGTGCTGCGAGGGCTGATTCCGATCTGCTCATCCTGCAAGAGGATTCGGAACGATCAGAACTACTGGCAGCGGCTGGAGGATTATCTCCAAGAACATTCAGAAGCCCTGTTCAGCCAAATCCTCTGCGTCGAGTGCGCGAAAAAGCTTTATCCTGGTGTTTATAAAGTCTAATTGCTACGATCGACCTAGGTAAATCCAACCAGGAATCAGGCCATTTATGAGCATTCTCATCGTTGATGATTCAGAGGACGATCGTGTGCTGGTCCGGACAATTCTGGAATCGGCCGGGTATCGGGACCTCCTCCTGGCTCATTCCGCCGAGGCCGCCTTTTCCCACCTCGGGATGGACCGTGCCGGGCAAGGATCCCATAAAGTCGATCTCGTTCTCATGGACCTGATCATGCCTGGAATGAACGGCATAGAAGCCTGCCGTCAGATTAAGGCCCTCGAACATCTGCGAGACATCCCCATCATCATGGTGACCGTGAAAACCAATCCGGTGGATTTGCAATTGGCCTTTGCTGCCGGCGCAATGGACTTTATCAACAAGCCACTGAATAAAGTGGAGTTGCTGACCCGCGTGCGTTCCGTGTTACGGCTGTTGAAGGAGATCGATCATCGCAAGTCCCGTGAACAAGAATTGCTGCAGGTGATGCGACAACTCGAGGACGCGAATCAGATGCTCCTCCGTCTTTCCCGCTTGGACGGCTTGACGGGCATTACCAATCGCCGACAGTTTGACACCTTCTTGGACCAGGAATGGAGGCGCGCGCTCCGAGAGGCGATCCCTCTGTCCGTCATCATGCTGGATATTGATAATTTCAAGCCGTACAACGATGCCTTCGGCCACCAGGCCGGCGACGAGTGCCTGAAACAAGTCGCCAATGCCATCAGTACTCAGCTGAACCGGCCCGGAGACCTGGTGGCTCGCTATGGAGGAGACGAATTCGTGATCGTGCTTCCCGGAACACCACCGGAAGGCGCCGCCCTCGTGGCGGAGACGCTGCGGGCAAGAATCCAAGCCTTAGGGATCACCTACTCTCGTTCCCGGCCGAGCGACCTGGTGACGATCAGTCTCGGCGTGGCCGGGACCGTGCCGGACCGGGAGGCCTCACCGGCCGACCTCGTTGCCGCGGCGGATCAGACCTTGTACCAGGCGAAGCAAGAAGGCCGGAATCGCGTCAAGACCCGCCCGACCATGTCCGTCAAGAAGAAAGCACACCATGAGTAAACCAGCCCTGCCGCTGGGCAAGTCGAAACGACTCGCCACCCCCCGCTCGAAGAACATCGCCAGGCGCAAGCGAGCGGAGGAGGCCGAGACACAGCGAGCTGAATCACTGCAAGCGCAGCAGGATGCGCTTGTGGAGCTTGCTAAGAACGAGGCCATCCACGGCGGGGAGATCGGGCATGCTTTCCAGGCCATCACTGAGGTCGCGGGCGTGGCCATGGCTGTGAGGCGGGCAAGTATTTGGCTCTATAACGAAGACCGCTCCGCCATACGATTGATGGATCTCTACGAACCGACAAAGAATTGCCACACAGCCGGAACCGTTCTCTTGGCGCGCGACTATCCCGCTTACTTCCTGGCTCTCGAGACCGAAGCAAGGGCGATCGCCGCCCGCGATGCGCACACAGACCCACGGACTCAGGAGTTTTCGGAATCTTACCTCACGCCATTACACATCGGTGCAATGCTCGATGCGCCAATACGGCTACAGGGGAAGATGGTTGGCGTCCTCTGCCACGAACACATGGGTGGCCCTCGAACCTGGACACCGGAGGAACAACATTTCGCCGGTGCGCTCGCGACTCATGTGACGCTGGCGATGGAGGCCAGCGAGAAGAGACAGGTTGAGCAGTCGCTGCGAGAGGCCAAGGAAGCCGCTGAAAACGCCAGTCGCGCCAAGAGCGAGTTCCTGGCCAGCATGAGTCACGAGATCCGGACTCCATTGAATGCCATCATCGGCATGGCCGATCTGCTCTGGGAGACAGCCCTGGACCCGGATCAACGAAAGTACGTGCGGATCTTCAGACGAGCGGGCAATACCCTTCTAGCTCTGCTGAACGACATCCTCGATCTCTCGAAAGTGGAAGCCGGACACCTTGAGCTGGAAGCCACCGACTTCGACCTGAATGACCTGATCGGCAAAGCAGCTGAAATCATGTCTTCGCGCGCCAATGCGAAGGGCCTCGAGCTGATCTGCCATCCCTCACCGGATGTGCCATGCTATCTGGTTGGTGACCCGAAACGCCTCCATCAAATCCTTGTCAATCTGATCGGCAACGCCATCAAGTTCACCGAACGAGGCGAGGTACTGCTGCGTGTGGAGAGCGACCTGGCATCCAAGGAGCCCGGCATGCTGCGGTTTTCTGTGGCCGATACTGGCATTGGAATCCCTGCCGAAAAACTCGACGTGATTTTCGAGAAATTTACGCAATCTGACGCATCCATCGCGCGCAAGTACGGGGGAGCCGGTCTGGGGTTGGCCATTTCGAAACGGCTGGCGCAGCTGATGGGAGGACGAATTTGGGCTGAAAGCACGGTCGGGCAAGGGAGCACGTTTTACTTTACGGCTCGGTTCGGCATCCAGCCAGAGCCCAAGTGGCACAAGCCTGTCCCACCCCAAGATTTAGCCGGCCTGAAGACACTCGTGGTGGACGACAAGGCCACCAACCGCCTCATTCTGCGGGAGATGCTGACCGATTGGGACGCCGTGGTGACGGAGGTTCCGAATGGCAAACAGGCGTTGTCCGAGCTTGAGCATGCCCAGGAGACGGAGAAGCCGTTTAGGCTCGTGTTGCTGGACTGCCTCATGCCCGACATGGACGGCCTTGAGGTCGCGGAACGGATCAAACTCACGCCGAACTTGGCAGGCCTTACCGTGATCATCCTGACCTCGGACCGTTGGGCTGATGATATCGCTCGAACCTACGAACTCGGCCTAGGCGGGTACCTGGTGAAACCGATCAGCCGCCCCGACCTGCTCCAGGCTATCACCATCGCCCTGGGTAGAACGAAGGGCATGACTCCGGCCGCCTCGCTGGCGGCGGCACGTTCCGGCCCCGCAGATCCGCGAACGTTGAAGATTCTCCTCGTTGACGACGCTGCGGACAACCGCCTGTTGATTCAGTCCTACCTGAAGAGTACCCCTTATCAGATTGACGTCGCTGAAAACGGGGAAATCGGCGTCGACAAGTTTAAAGGCCAGCGCTATGACCTGGTGTTCATGGATATGTACATGCCGGTGATGGATGGTCATGCTGCCACCAAAGCCATCCGGCGGTGGGAGAAACAGCAGAGCATCCCGCCCACGCCGATCATTGCGCTGACAGCCTACCCGCAACAAGAAGCAGTGGCCAAGAGCCGGGATGCGGGATGCAACGCCCATGTGACCAAACCAATCAAGAAGTCCGAACTCTTGAAGACTATCGAAGCCTACACCAGGCGGTGAATCCATGACCCGGCACGGAGAAACAAACGGGAAGGATAGGATTCTCGTTCGGACAGATGTCTTATTCAAGGATCTGGTGCCGGGGTTCCTCAACAACCGGCGTAAAGACGTGATCTCAATCCACGAAGCGTTGGAGACGTGTAATTTTGAGGCGATCCGGATTTTAGGCCACAGATTGATGGGAGACGGTGGGAGCTACGGGTTTGACGCCATCAGCGAGATCGGTGCCGCCCTGGAGCAGGCCGCGACGAATAAGGACTCCGAGAAGATCCACCGATATGCAGGGGAACTCTCAGACTACGTGGAGCGTGTCGAGGTCGTCTATCACGACTGAGTCGTCCCGCCGACGAAGAACTCTTTCCTTCCTCCCGTTGTTCTCATGGTCGCTGGTCCAAATTGGTGGAGGGCAGGGGATTTGAACCCCCGACCCCGACGTTGCGAACGTCGTGCTCTCCCAACTGAGCTAGCCCCCCACACAATCGCCGGACGAGCGCCTGATCGTTTGAAAGCCGCGAGGATTGCCCGGGCGGAATTACCACAGGCCTTTGGTCGCGGAGGAGACGGGGAGAAAGGCCGGCGCTCGTCCGATCAAAGACCGAACGGATTATACACGACTCTCAGTTCATCGCGCCCGCTATCCCCCACTCTGCCAAAGCCCGTTCGTTGATGATTCGCATGAAGCGCGGCCGCAACACCAGCTCGAACACGGTTTCCTTGCCGGGGCAGAGCTTGAGGATTTCACTTCGGGCATGCTCAATGATGGAAAGTGCGTCTTCACGGCTGAACGACGCATGCGCCAGCCAGTAGACGGTAATATCGACCAGTCGCCGCAGCCGCATCATGCAGAGCTGCTCTTCGCGAATCTCGTGAGGAGTGGCCATCGAACTAGGATGGGTTCCTTAAGACGACGAATGGCAGATTCGTCGCATCCATGATATGGACGCGACGCCCTTCTACTTTCAAGCGCCCTTGCGCATAGAGTTCGACCGCCCGCGGATAGAGTTTATGCTCCCAACTCAGGATCCGTTCCGCCAGCGTCTCGGGGGTATCATCATGTTCGACAGGCACGACCGCTTGGAGGATGATCGGTCCTTCATCGACCTCTTCCGTCACGAAATGCACCGTGCAACCGGAATATCTCACCCCCGATTCCAGTGCCTTTTTCTGCGCCTCTAACCCGGGGAAGGCCGGCAGCAGTGACGGATGGATGTTCATCATGCAGTTCTCGTATGCCTTGATCAGCACGGACGTGACGATCTTCATGTAGCCGGCCAGCAGGACCAGCTCAACCTCGTGCTTCCGCAGCACATCCAGGATCG
>JAHWYE010000175.1 GCA_020028195.1 Nitrospirota bacterium | reverse complement strand
CGCGTTGGTGGTCGGGCAGGGGCCGGGGCGAAGCCGGTAATCGAACTGGAGCTCGTTGGCCTCGACCGTCTCCCTGAAGTGAGCGTTGGCGGCGTTGGGAATTTCCTTCTCCAGCTCAGCCAGCTCCAGATCGTGCGTGGTGATGAGGCCGAAGCCGTTGCTCCCGGCCAGGGCCTTGACGAACGACCTGCTTCCGATGAGCCGCTCGCGGTTGTTGGTCCCCTTGAAAATCTCATCAATCAGAAACAGCACCGGCGGCGCGGAGCGGTCGTGTGCTTCATCCAGGAGCCGCTTCAACCGTTTCACTTCTGCGTAGAAGAACGAGAGCCCCGCTTCCAGCGAATCATCCACGCGGATGCAGCAGGAGATCCTGACCCAGGTCCATTCGAACGAGGCAGCGCAGACCGGGGCGCCGGCCTGCGCCAGACATGTGTTGATGCCGAGTGTACGCAGGAAGGTGCTCTTCCCCGACATGTTGGAGCCGGTGATGATCAGGATGCGGCCGACCCTCCAGAGGTTCAGGTCGTTGGTGACCCGATGGGCGGCTGGAATCAGCGGATGGCCCAGCGATTGCGCGACAATGCTCGCGGGCCGGCCGTTTCCAGCGGGACTGAGCAGGGAGGGCCAGCGGTAGGCCGGATTGAGATAGGCAAAGTTGCCCAAGGCGGAAGCCGCTTCCAATTCTGCCAGCTTGTCCAGCCAAGTTGGAATTTCCAGCTGCACCTGCCTGTGCAGTCTCTGGAGGCGATTGATCCACCAGAGATCCCACGGTCCGACCGCGTTGACGGCTAGATGAACGAGTGGATGCGCGCGCACACTCAGGGCTTGGCAGACCCGTGCGAATCGTTGAACGTATTCCGATGGCCGTCTGGCACCGCTGGTCAGCGGGGTGCAGAGGCGTCCGAGTTGTGGCGTCGCGGCGTAGGACCGGCGCTCAAGATATCGGAACACGGCGCCCAGTTTCTCCAACTCATGATGCAGCAACAGCGCCCGGCCAAAGATCGGGGCGGTCTGGCCGGAGATGAGCATGTAGATGATGGCATAGGCGCCAAAGGAGAGGGGCCAGTAGATGGGCATTCCGCCCAATACTGAGGCGAGGGCCAGCACCAAGGTGGCTGCGGCCAGGGCCGTTTCAGTCACCAGGGCCGGTAGAAGGCCAGAAAACCCGGCAGGCGCCTGAAGCGCAGCGTGAATCCGGTGCCCGTCAATTTCAGCCTCGCCGATCAAGGACGCTTCCAGCACAAGGCGATCGCGAAAGAGAGGGAGTGAGGTCAGCTCTTTCACCAGATCCTGTCGGGCCAGCCACTGTGCCGGCCAGTCCGTCTGGGTGTATCGTTGATTCAGCAACCAGGCAGCCAGTCGGTCTCGTCCGTTCGAGGAGACCGTGGTGTTCAACAGGCTAAACAAGGAATGCGGGCCGGTCATATCGAGATCGGTTGCGAAGGGATGGACGTCGGGAGCGGGAGTCGTACGGGCAGGGATCGCCTGCCAATCCAGCCTGAGTCTGGCCAGGTGAGTGTGTTTGATGTCGCGCCAGAGCCGAAGCCGGTGCATCCGGTCCTCCAGCCTGTTATGATACCGAGCCACCACGAGAAAGATGACCAGGAACGAGCCCATTGCTGCGTTGCCGAGGTGGTACCACTGGAGTTTGTATGGGATGACCGAGCAGAGCACTCCGGCCACAAAGATGGCGAGCCGCCAGCGCGTGAAGCGCGCGCTCATTCGTTCTGCTCGTTTGAGCAGCCGATCAACGTGGGCGATCAGCCGCTGCAAGGTCTGTTCTCGTGTCCACTGGTGTGCGGGCCGGTCAGTGGTGGGCATGGATGAGTTGACCATACCCGTACCTCTGCGGTGGCGTCAACAACAGAGGACGCCATTGTGCAGCAGGTTCGAGAGCGCTATGGCTGGCTGGTGATGGAGATCATCGTTCCTGTATCGTGCGAGGGGTCGTCCTAAGATGGATCGCGTGACCCTGCGTACGGCTCCCCACGTACATCAGATCAACGTGTCCAACGGCGGGGTGCCGAAACTGCCGGTGCCCGAGGCCCGCATTACAGTGGAAGGGGTGAGTGGGGATCGCCACAGCAGTCCCAAGATCCACGGCGGACCGGACCGAGCGGTTTGCCTCTTTTCGCTCGAGGTGATTGAAAAACTGCAAGCTGAGGGACATCCGATCAAGCCTGGCTCCAGTGGAGAGAATCTGACGCTGGCGGGAGCGGACTGGGCTGGGCTCAAGCCGGGTGATCGCTTGCGCATCGGGGAGACGGTGCGATTGGAGATCGTGAGCTATACCTCGCCCTGCGAACACAATGCCCGGTGGTTTCTCGACGGAGACTACAAGCGGATTTCCCAGAAGCGACACCCGGGGTGGAGTCGGCTCTACGCACGGGTGCTGAGCGAAGGGATGGTGCAGCAAGGGGACGCAGTGACCGTTGAACGAGCGAGGAGCTAATGGCTGATAGCATATGGCGGAGATCAAGAGCTGATGGCCAGAGTATCCTGCCATTAGCTATAAGCCATACGCTCTTTTGAGTTATTGACATGATGCCACGTGTACTTGAACCAGAATTGATGGATGATCCCGAGCAGGCGCTGGCCTATGCGAAAGCCGATTTCGAGGAGGAGAACCAGGGCTTCGTTGATCTCTTCCGACGGTCTTATCCGGACATAACTGAGGGGCATGTGCTCGACCTGGGCTGCGGTCCGGCGGATATACCGATCCGGCTGGCCCGCGCGCTGCCAGGATGCCGGGTGACCGGCGTGGACGGCTCCCAGGCGATGATCAGGCTTGCCCAGGACGCGGTGAAAGCCGCCGGCCTGAGCGACCGCATCACACTTCGATGCGAGCGCTTCCAATCGCTCACCCCACAGGAGCCGGCCGATGCCGGGGTTTCCAACAGCCTGCTGCACCACGTGCCCAATCCACTTCAGTTCTGGTACCACCTCAAAAACTTGGTCAAGCCCGGCTCGTTCGTTCTGGTCATGGATCTCCTGCGTCCCGAGTCACCGGAAGCGGCTCAAGTAATCGTGGACCGGTATGCCAAAGATGAGCCGGCGATTCTTCGCCGAGACTTCTATAATTCCCTGCTCGCGGCTTTTACGGAGGATGAAGTGGCATCGCAGTTAGCCGAGCTGAACCTGAGTCGCCTGTTGATTGATGTGCCGGATGATCGCCATTGGGTGGTCGGTGGACGGATCTATTGAAACGATGAATGCGGAATTATGAAGGATGATCGGTCATTCTTCATGGCGATGCTGATCCTTCTGATCTTCACTGTCTGGGTTTTTCCTGCCGATGCCCAACTCGAGCGGCTGCGCAAGCCCAAACAGGACAACGAGGCTGTCAAAAGTGATGATGCCCCTATGGGCGTCATTCCCGCTGGCGGATTCTGGATGGGTATTGATGGGACCATCGGGCTGGAAGATGAGCGGCCTCGCCACGAGGTCTGGCTGGATACATTTTCTATAGATCTTTATGAGGTGACCACCAACCGCTATGCAAAGTTTTTGGCTGCCACCGGGAGGACGCCACCGTGGTTGTGGGACTCGGTCAAACTGGCCATCCACGGCGAGCGGCCGGTGGTCGGGGTGGACTGGGAAGACGCGGATGCCTATTGCCGGTGGGCGGGCAAGCGCTTGCCCGCAGAGGCCGAATGGGAAAAAGCAGCTCGGGGCACCGATGAGCGTCTGTATCCATGGGGTAATCAGCCGCCGACGGCCGAATTGGCAAACTTCGCGGTCGGGGCGCGCTTCAGCTACAGCCAAGCCCTGATGCCGGTGGGGCGGTACAAGGAGGGCAAGAGCCCCTTTGGTCTTTACGACATGGCCGGTAATGTCTGGGAATGGGTCCAGGACTGGTACGACGGGGCCTATTACGAGCGAGGCCCGGACCGCAACCCGACCGGACCGGAGGAAGGACAGTTTAAAGTGCTTCGCGGTGGAGCCTGGTCAGAACTGCCCAAGTATCTGCTGACCTATGGACGCTTCAAGCTGCTGCCCAACACCCGCAACAGCTATACCGGCTTCCGCTGCGCCAAATCTTAAGGGTAAGAAAAGTGCTGAGGGCTGAGTGCTGAAGACTGCGATGAAAGTCCAACTATATTCCTAATTACTCAGTCCTCAGTCCTCGTTACTCGGCCCTGGCGAGCTGGTTATGGGCGGAGGAGGACGGCTGCGATCACGAGGACAGTGAGCGTGGCAAGGACGGTGAGATAGACGATCACGCTGCGATCGCCGAGCCAGGCCGTCTGCCAGTGCTCCGGATAGAGCGCCTTGCCCACCAGGTAGAGCCCCTCGTCATAAAGCCCTAGGACTCGTTCGATCTCGATCAGCGCTTGCTTGGCCATCCGGTGGCGATTCCGCTGCTGCAGGATCAGGTATGCAAAGATGGAAGAAAAAATGGCGACTCCGCTGATGGCGAACAAGGCGGTGGTGAAGTTGGGGTGGGACCTGCTCGGTGCGACGAACATCGTCACCAACAGCAACACTAGAAATGCGCTAGCGAACGCGGTCAGCCGCATCATTTGCTCGCGTCGCCGGAAGACCTCTTCCTTGTACCAGGGGTAGAGGATCTTCAAGACCTCGATTTGTTCTTCTCGTAGTTGTTGAATCTCCGGCACCGGCAAC
>JAHWYE010000174.1 GCA_020028195.1 Nitrospirota bacterium | reverse complement strand
TGGCGTCTTTCGGTTCCCCAAGTTGTCATACTGAGTTATGGAGCGGCGCTTGTACTGGGCGGGGTGGCGCTGGGGATGATGGTCATGCCCATAAAGACAGCACTGGTCCTCGTGGGCGCCACGATGGTGTTGTCGGTCATGGCTGCGGTCTGGCTGAAGCGCATCGATATGTCTCGGCCGTCACAGGCAATGGTTCAGCGGGAACCCGCTCCGGAGGCAGCACGGAGGGCCCCATGATCGTTATCATCGGCGCTGGCCTCGCGGGTCTGAGCACGGCGTATCATCTGACTGGCGTGCCCTATCGGCTGTTTGAGAAAGAGAAAGAGGCGGGAGGCCTCTGTCGTTCCTATCAGATGGACGGGTTTACCTTCGATATGACCGGACACCTCTTGCATTTCCGTCAGGCCGAGATCAGGACCCTAGTTGAGGGTCTCCTGGATGGTCGCTTGGAAAAGCATAGCCGCCGCTCATATATCTACTCCCACCGGACCTACACAGAATATCCGTTCCAGGTGAATACCTATGGATTGCCTCCCGAGGTGGTCCGCGAATGTCTGCTGGGCTTTCTCGCCACACTGACGAACCCGTCCGCCTCGCCCGCACGGCCGGAGGACCGTTCCTTCAAAGCCTGGATTCTGGAGAACCTCGGTGAAGGAATGGCAAAACATTTTATGGTGCCGTTCAACGAAAAGCTGTGGCAGGTGTCTTTGGATGAGCTGACGTCGGACTGGGTCTCCTGGCTGGTTCCCAAGCCTGAACTCAAGGATGTGGTGAACGGCGCATTGGGGATCAAGGACAAGGCTTTCGGCTACAACCCGTCCTTTCTGTATCCGGTCCAAGGAGGGATAGGGATCCTACCCAAAGCCTTTCTTCCTGCTGTCGGAGAGATTGCCTATGGCAAAGAAGTGGTCGAGGTTGACACCAAGCACCGGCAGGCTACGTTTCAGGACGGGCAGAGAGAAGACTACGAGACGCTCATTTCGACGATCCCGATCCCGGAACTGGTTCGCTGCTGCAGGGACCTTCCCCGAGCGGTCCGGGAGGCAGCTGCCGGGCTGCGCTGTGTATCAGTCTACAACGTCAATCTCGGCGTGGCGCGGCAACGGGTCTCCGACAAGCACTGGATCTATTTTCCGGAGCCGGAGTACCCCTTCTATCGGGTGGGGTTCCCCATGAACTTCTCGCCCGCACTAGGACGACCCGGCTGCAGCTCTCTCTACGTCGAGGTCTCTCACCAGCCGACAGAGGTGACCGCGCCAGCTGTCTTGCTCAAGCAAATCCGCGAGGGGCTGGAGCGGGCCGGCATTTTCAGGCCAGAGGACGACATCATCGTGGCCGACGTGCGTGACATTCGATATGCCTATGTTCTGTACGACAAGCACCGGGCCCGGGCCCTGCCGACGATTCTCGAAGAACTCGAGCGTCGGGGTATTTATTCCATCGGCCGCTACGGCCGCTGGGAACACACCTCGATGGAAGATGCCATCGCTCAGGGCAAACAGTTGGCCGAACGACTGAAGAGCCCAGGCACCGGCCGGGCTCCACAGGCGAGCCAGGGATGACCGTGCCGGTCTCAGTGGCCCACCTCATTACCAAGCTGGAACTGGGAGGCGCGCAGCAAAACACGCTCTTCACCGTCGCGCACCTGAACCGGCCGCGTTTCAAGCCCATTTTGATCACCGGTGAGCCGGGCCTCTTAGATCAGGAGGCGCGGTCGCTGGCCGGAGTCGAATTCTATCAAGTGCCCTCACTGAGGCGTCCGATCCGGCCCATCACGGACCTTCGCGCATTCATCGCGCTGACTGGCCTCCTCAAGCGGCTCAACCCGACAATTGTCCATACGCACAGCTCGAAGGCCGGTATCCTGGGACGCTGGGCTGCCCGATGGGCAGGAGTACCGATCATTATCCACTCGATCCACGGGTTCGGATTTACGCGCTATCAGCATCCCGTCGTCCGGCGTACGCTCATTGCGCTGGAACGTGCGACGGCTCGGTTCACGACCAGAGTTTTTGCGGTGTCGAAGGCCAATCGTCGCCTTGGAATCGAGCTCGGCCTCTTTTCTGAGGAGCAGTGCACGGTCGTCCGCAGCGGCGTGGATCTGGCGGCCCTTCGGCGAACTCGGGTGGATCGTGCAACGAAGAGGTGGGCCTTGGGGCTTCACCAGGAACGGCCTGTCATCGGGATGATCGCTCCGCTCAAACCCCAAAAGGCCCCGCTGGACTTTGTTCGAGTCGCGGAGCTGGTCCACAAGGCCAAACCGGATACACAGTTTCTGCTCGTGGGAGATGGTGAATTGCGCGAAGCGATCGCAGCGGAGGTGCGACGGCTCGGTCTGTCCGACACATTTGTCCTGACCGGGTGGCGTCGCGACATCGCGGAGGTCCTGCGCTGCCTCGACGTCTTTGTGCTGACGTCCCTGTGGGAGGGATTGCCCAGGGTGTATCTAGAGGCGCTGGCCAGCGGTGTGCCTGTCGTGGGCACGCGGGTCGATGGCGCGGCCGAAGTGGTTCAGGAGGGTGTGAACGGCTACCTCATCGAGCCGGGAGACGTCCATGGTCTCGCTGATCGGGTCTTGTCGCTCCTGGCCGATCCTGATACAACGGTCCGTATGGGGCGCAATGGTCAATCGCTGCCGGCGGAGTTTGACATCCATGAGATGGTCCGTCAGCAGGAACGGGAATATGAACACTTAGTGGCCGAATATACCTGTCCCGGACTCGCGGCCGGCGACAGTCGCCGGCAAGTCGAGCAGCTCGGTCGGTAGATCGTGAATCATCAGTCAGCGAACGAATGGAGCGAGAACACATGAATGTCCCGTTGCTGGACCTGAAGGCGCAGTACCGTCAGATACGAGGAGAAGTCATGGCCGCGATCGAGGCCGTGTGCGACGAGCAGGGGTTCATCTTGGGACCGCGGGTCATTGAGCTGGAACAGGCGCTGGCCCGCTACGTCGGGACGTCCCACGCCGTAGCCGTGGCATCCGGGAGCGATGCGCTCTTGCTAGCATTGATGGCGCTGGGCGTCGGGCCGGGCGATGAGGTGATCACGGTGCCCTTCACGTTTTTTGCGACAGTCGGATCCATCACCAGGCTCGGCGCCAAGCCGGTCTTCGTGGACATTCGCCCAGAGACCTTCAACATGGACCCGAGCCAGATCGAAAAAAGCTTAACTGCTCACACCAAAGCGATCATTCCCGTCCATCTGTTCGGGCAATGTGCCGAGATGGAAGCGATTCGTGAAATGGCCAAGCGCCGGCGAGTCCGGGTGATTGAAGATGCGTGCCAGGCGATCGGGGCATCCAGAAATGGGGTTCAAGCAGGAGCACTCGGGGATCTCGGCTGTTTCAGCTTCTTTCCGTCCAAGAACCTCGGTGGGTTCGGCGATGGCGGCCTGGTCACGACGAACGATAGTCGGTTGAGCGATACGGTGGCCATCCTGCGCGTGCATGGCAGTCGCGTCCGTTATATGCATGAGTTGGTCGGAATGAACAGTCGACTGGATGCGCTTCAGGCGGCGATCCTGCGCGTCAAGCTGAAGTATCTGGATCAGTGGACGGAGGGGCGAAGACGCAATGCGGTCCAGTACGAACGGTTGTTCAAGGACGCGAAGCTGCTGGAACGGCTCATCTTGCCCAGGACCGACGCGGGAAACCACCATGTCTATAATCAGTTTACGATTCGCGCGCAGAAGCGGGATGAACTCCGAGCGTACCTGAAGGACAAGGGAATCGGCACGGAAGTGTATTATCCCGTGCCGCTGCATCTGCAGAGCTGTTATCAAGAGCTTGGATACAGGAAAGGCGCCTTCCCTGTCTCCGAGCGCGCGGCAGAAGAGGTGCTCTCGCTGCCTATTTACGCCGAGCTCCCCGACGACCAACTCACCTACGTGGTGGACACCATCGCCGCTTTTTACAACCACCACTGAATCCAGCCCTGTCGAATTAGCCTGAACAAGGCGAGTGTTTCAGGCTGTTGACCACTAGCGAGCTCTTCCTCCCCCATACTTTGCCTATCCTCTTGGTATGAGTGGCCCTGTGAAATTTCCAGTGAAGTTCTAAGCGATTGGTTTCACGGAGTTATTCGGCAAACAGGATAATTTTCTCCCCCACTTGATATTGTTCTAACTAGAATTATATGATCCAGTCGAGGTCAATTCGGTTCTCACACTTGTGGGAGTGTCATGCAACAGGTTCTCCGACTGATGGCAGGGGACAGTATGCCGACTCAAGAGATCCGCCTCCCTGAGACGACCCCTACCGATGACCAGATTCTGGATGCCTATTCGCGAGCGGTGGTCACCGCAGCGGAAAAGGTCAGCCCCTCGGTCGTCAATATCGAAGTCCATCACCAATCGAGACATCATCGGCCGACTGATCCGCGCCGTCGTCAGGAGATGCGCGGCAATGGCTCCGGCTTTATCTTCACGCCGGACGGCTTCATCTTGACGAACAGTCACGTGGTGCATGAGGCCGCCAAGATCGAGGTGACCTTGTCAGATGGCCGGCGGTTCCAGGCCGATCTGATCGGCGATGATCCGGACACCGACCTGGCGGTGGTCAGGATCGATGCGCCCAACCTAGTGCCGGTCTCATTGGGAGATTCGCAGACCATACGGGCGGGCCAACT
>JAHWYE010000173.1 GCA_020028195.1 Nitrospirota bacterium | reverse complement strand
TGCTAGCTGACAACGGCGCTCAGATGAAGCAGATCATTGAGCACGCGGCGGAGGTATGCGGAAAGGAACTTGCCGCCAAGCTTTTGTCTCCTTAGGGTCGAAGGGCCTTCACAGCATTTTCTAGAGGGATAGTCGGACTTGCGTCGCGAATTGCGCGAAGGCTCCAGCTTTTCGTTACTTGCTCTTTCAGCGGGTAGCCTGGCTGATCCTGAAACTGCGCGCGTCGAACGAGCACAGCTTCATCGTGCGGGTTCCGCGAGCACAGAGGATTAGCCAGGCTGCCCGCCACCCTTTTTGACTCCCTCAGAAGCCGCATGTTATAGATAGTTCACCATCCCCACACGAAGCTCTAACAGAGACATTTAGATGGTTGAAGTTCCACATAAGATATATATAGAGAACCTGGCGAAAAAGGCTAGGGAAGCGGCACGCCCTTTGTCGCTTCTGTCGTCAGTCATCAAGAACAACGCCTTACTCGCGATGGCCGACCGTTTGCTGGACCAGGAGCAGGCTCTCCTCGACGCCAATCTGCAGGACGTCGAAACAGTCGGGAAAAACCTGGCAGGGGAGTCGAACAAGGATCGCGTGAAGGAGGCAGTGGAGCGGGTCCGTCTCTCCGCCGACTCCATCAAGGGGATGGCGGATAAGCTCCGCCGGATCGCCGAGCTGCCCGATCCGGTCGGCGAGGTCACGAAGATGTGGCAGCGCCCCAACGGTATGCAGGTGAGCCGGGTCCGGGTCCCGATCGGCGTGATCGGGATCATCTCCGAGCTGGGGCCCCAGGTCACGACTGAGTCGGTCGCCCTCTGTCTGAAATCCGGCAATGTCTGCCTTCTGCGCCCAGGGTCCGACTGGGTGTGCTCCAATCAGATCATCGCCAAGATTGTGCGCGAGTCAGTGGAACAGGCAGGTGTGCCAGCCGGCGCGATTATTTTGGTTGAACGGACGGAACGGGAAGCGGCCATGGAGCTGCTGCGTCTGAACAAATATTTGGACGCAATCATTCCTCGTGGCGGGGCTGGGTTGAGAAAGAGCGTCGTGGAGGGAACCCGTCTTCCCATCCTGTGTCACGATGGGGGGGTTTCCCACATCTATCTCGATGCAGGCGCCGACCTGCCGCTGGCCCAGAACATCGTGGTGAACTCCAAGGTGCAACTGGCCTCCGCCTCGAACTCCGCTGATACGCTCCTGATCCATCAGTCCACTGCGCGTGTTCTGTTACCGGCTCTGCTTGGCCGGCTCCTCGACGAGTTTAAGGTGGACGTCCGAGGCTGCCCCAAGACCATCGCGTTAATTGGCTCACAGTCTTTGACCGGATACAAGTCGATGGTCGAAGCGAAGGACGAGGATTGGGGCCGCCAGTTCCAATCACCGACGCTCGCGGTCAAGATGGTCAAGGACCTGGATGAGGCGCTGGAGCACATCGCCCGATATGGGCCTGGTCACACCGCCACGATCGTCACCCGTGACTACGCCACGGCGATGCGGTTTACCCGTGAAGTGGATGCCAGCGCGGTGATGGTGAACGCCTCCACGCGATTGCACGACGGCCAGGAGTTCGGCCTGGGCGGGGAGATCGGCATCAATACCATGCGCGTCCGTGCGCGAGGCCCGGTCTCGCTTGAAGAGTTGACCTACGAGAAATACGTCGTCCTGGGAACGGGCCAACTCCGTCACCCCCATCCTGTGCCGGTCACGTATGAGGATGCGATCATGCTGAAGCGGCCCTCCTAAGCCCCCTCCCGAACCCTCCCCCCGAAGCGGGGGAGGGAAGGGTGGGGTGTAGCTCAGTTTGTCATGCTGTATCACGATGCCTTCGCAGACCATCTGAGAGAATGGGGGCTGCGGCGGTTCGAGTCCGACCAGGTCTACTTCCAGTGGCAGCGAGAAACCCTTCCCGCCGAGGACATTACCGAGCTGAACCGTCTAGTCGAACGGAAACGAGCCTCTGCTGCCGTCGGTGAGGAAATCGCCTTCTATGACTTCACCGCAAAATCCCATATCCTGCCGGTCCTCTATAGCCAACATTACGACTACTATCTGGCCGTCGGTCCTCTTGTGGCCGAACGAATCGGCCGAGCTAGGTCCATCCTGGACTTTGGCTGCGGCGTCGGGCTGCTCACGACCTTCTACGCGCGCCAATTTCAGGATCGCTCCTTTGTGGGGGTGGACCGTTCGGTTGCCTCGGTGGTCGCGGCTCAAGAACGGGTTGCGGCTCTTGGGCTCAAGAATGTCCGTTTCGAGTGCCTGGACGTACAGCAGGGCTTTCTCACCGGGACCTATGACCTGATCGTCGCCAGCCATGCCCTGCTCCAGGCAGAGCATGATCTCGGACTCCCAAGCCTCAACTGGCAGACGTTTGAACGAGGCAAGGATCCAGTGCGCCAGTCAGCATTTGAGCAACGCACCGGCCTGAGCCCCCGGCTCGACCGCCTTTGCGCAGCCTTGACCCCGACGGGTCGTTTCATCGCATTTGAGAAGACCCGCCAACTCGCTCGCCGGGTTCCGTTCCAGCGAGCCCTGGCTTCTCGAGGTCTCATACTCCTGGAGCCGCCGCGCCCGATCCGCTATCTGCTGGTGGAGGAGGTGACCGATGACGGACCGCTTTATGCCCTGGGCCTTACGCCAAGCCAGGGCGGTGTCGCCTGGGATGAATCGCCGGAGATGGATGCGGGCGACACACTGGACTTGTCGAGTCTGAAACACAAAGCTGTGCCCAAGGACGAGCCCCTCTACGAGAACCACCGCGCGTCGGCCCAGCAAATCTGGAAGCAACTCCCGGGACGCCACGTGCTCAAGGAAACGACGCGCCAGGAGCCGGATGGGCGGCAGATGCACGTGGAGCTGGGCACCACGCAGGACTTCACCTATCTCTACTGCGCCAACACCTTTGACCAGCGGCAACTGGTGATCATGGGACCCGAGCAGGCCTCGCTGTTGGAGCAGTATTATCAAGAGCTTCTCTCCAATAGCCCCTAATTGCCCTTGACCAACCTCGTTCCGGGCGAATAGAATTGAGCGGTTTTGTAGGATATTAGCGGGCTTCGAGCGAAACGAGGGCTTCATCCCTAGGCAGGGGCCTCTTGCATGAAAATTGATTACTCGAAAGGGGAACGGGCCAGTTCGGGACTGATTCAACTGCAACGTCAAACCTCGGAAGCCGCAAACGGTCGGAAGACAAAGGTCCTGTTGATCTTCCCCCCCGACTGGTATCCCTCCGAACCCTATCTCAGCCTCCCCACTCTCACCGCCGTGCTCCGAGCCGCCGGGCATCAGGTAGTGCAGAAGGACGTCAACCTCGAAATGTATGACTGGTACTTCAGTGAGGATTTCCTGCGACGTGTCCTCAAGAAAGTGCCTCAGCAACTGGACCGCCTGCGGAAAATCTCGAAGAAGCGGGAGCTGGAAGAGTGGGAAACCGACCTCCAACTGGCTCTGTGCGATGTGACAAGGGAGCGGATCGCGGAGTTAACCGAGAAAGCGGAGACCGCCAAGCGGATCGTGAGGAGTCAGGACTTTTATCAGGCGGACAAACTCGAGTGGGCGATTAACGTGTTCCGCGAGGTCACGGCAACGATCTCGTTGGTGTACGCCCCTGCGCGGATCTGCATGCCGCCCATGGAAACCGACCTGTCGTACAAGGTCTTCATGTCGTCCGACGTGCTGGACGCCGTGCAGGACACGCAAGTCAACGTCTATCGCGACGTGTTTGACCACATCCTCCGTCCGGCGATTGAGGCGGAAAAGCCGGATGTGATCGGGATCTCGATCGTGCTCCAGCAGCAACTCTTCTCCTCGATGACGTTTTGCGCGCTCATCAAAGAGCAGTTCCCGAACATTCACGTCACCATCGGCGGTAACACCGTGACGCGGCTTCGCGACGTGCTGCCTGAGAAATCCAATCTCTTCACCCTGTTCGATAGCGCGGTGATCTACGAGGGAGAAACCGCGTTCCTCCAGTTGGTCGAAGCCATCGGGGCCGGTCGCGACCTGGCCGAAATCCCGAACCTCATCTACCGCGACGCGTCCGGGATCCATACGTCGCTCTTGACCTATGCCGAGGACATGGCGTCGCTGCCGCCTCCGGATTTCACAGGGCTTCCCCTGGAGAAATACTTTGTTCCGGACCGGATCCTGCCTTATCTGGCCACCCGCGGCTGTTACTGGGGCCGGTGCGAGTTCTGCGATCATGGCGAAGGATACACAGCCGGATACCGGACCAAGAAAATCGATCAGATCATCGAGGAGATTCGGCAATTACGAGACACCTACCAGACGAAGCATTTCCATTTTACCGATGAGTCTTATCCCCCGGCCTTGTTCCGGAAACTGACGCGAATGCTGGTCGAGTCCAAGGTCGAGATCGCATGGACCACGCACATGCGATTCGAAAAGAGCCTGCTCGAGGACGAGGTCTGGAAGGACGCGAAGGCCTCCGGGTGCAAGTACCTGCACATGGGGTACGAGTCCGGCAACGAACGAGTGCTGAAACTCATGGACAAAGCAACGACGACCGATGTCATCCGAAAGAGTCTTGAGCTTTCGGCCAGCGCGGGCATTTGGAACCATGTGATGGGCTTTTTCGGCTTCCCGGGCGAGAGGAGGGAAGACGCGTTGGATTCCATCCGTTTCCTCGAAGACAACAAGGAACT
>JAHWYE010000172.1 GCA_020028195.1 Nitrospirota bacterium | reverse complement strand
ATACGGCAACGGTTGAATCAGAACAATAGAAGCGCTCGGCGATTTTTAGCCCACCGCATCGATCACATTCCCATTCCATAGCTCAATTGCTGCTCGACCGGCTCAGCGAAAGGTTGTTCTCCATGAACTAGTGGTTGAGCCTACGGGAGGCATCTTGTTCTTGCCATATTTCGATGTCATCAATCCTTCGTTAGGTAAGTGTAAAATTTTCCCCGTCGAGATGCCCGCCTCTCGCATGAAAAGGAGAGCCGGTACATCAGTTCCAGAACCAGATCACCTGCATCCGGATCAGATTCGCATCGGCGATGAACTGAGAGCCAGGCATGGTGACCGTAGACAGATTGGTCAGAGAAGTATTAGGCCGATGCATGTAGGAATAAGCCACCGTGAACTCCCACTGCGGATCCGGCTGCCACGCGATCCCGGTCTCGACCTCCTGCATCCCACGGTCGCTCGGTGCGCCAGTCAAGAACTTGATGCCCCCGTAGTAGGTCTGCCATCTCGTATAGAAATTCGCCAATGCCGTGTCGGAGTATTTCCATTGGTAGTGCAGTTGAGCGTATCCGCCATGCAGTGACCGTACCCGCACAATACCATCCTGCTCGCGCTCCGGACCCTTGCCCATGGAGAATTCCCCGATAAAGCCCCACGGCTGGGGCGGATAATAGACGTACCAGTTGAGCCGCTCGTCGAGGTAGTTCCGCGACTGCGTGTTCCGGCTCTCGTTGAACGAGAACAACGTCGTGGTCGCTGCTGCGGTGCCCATCGAGACGTTGAACATCCCATGCATGGCATTCATGCCGACTTCCATGAGACGCCCACCCGGAAGTTCCAGCGGCCAGCTCAGACGCATCCCCACATGCTTGTCTGCGTTCGCCTCACCGGCACTGGCTCCCTGCCCGTTATAGACGCCGATCCAGAACACGCCGTAGTCGCCGGGACCATACATGTAATCAAGCATTTGTTTATAGCGGTACTGAACGATCTTGGGTGTCCACATGAAACTGATGCCAGTGTCGCGCTCGCTCTGCTGACAGCTATTTGTGGCATCTGCACGGTCGATGGCCATGCGCACACGGCTCGCCTGCCAGTTGTCAAAGGAACAGGCCACGCGTTGCAAGCCTACCCGAAGACGAAACTCCCTGGCCTTGTCGAACATCCAGTCGCCGTAGGCGTCCCGCATCGACAGCACATAGGGGTTGCCGGCGATGTTGGTCGCCAAGTCCGGCTGGATGAAGAACGCCACATGGTCAGAGACCTGGCCCGTCACGACCCAGCGGATTCGACGGAAGAAGAATCCCGTGTTGGCTCCGATGGAGGCGTCATGATAGTCAGTCAAGGGGGCGGTCTGGCTAAGGATCGGGTTGTACCGGAACATGCCGTACCCATACATCATGATCCGCTCATACCACCGGGGGCTGCCGGTAAACTCGGCCACGATGGCGCGTTCGCTGACCCTGCGCTCCTCTTCGGCTTTGATCCTGATCCAATCGTCCATCGTGAGCACACCCTTTTCCAACAAGAGATCTTCCAGGGAAGTCCCCTCGATCCCTTGTTCGCCTCTCCTGATCATGCCTCCTGGAGCAGGGGGGTAACCAGCACCGGGGGTGGCGCTCGGTGTCTCTGCCCGAGGCTGGTCTTCAGCCAGTACTACCTCAGGCCCACCGGTGCCTCCCATGAGAAGGATCAGCACAGCAGCCCAAGCCGGGATTGTCCACGATTGTTTCATCACATCCCTCCTCGATACTTGTGATGATGCGGCAGTGGCCTCAGTTCAATCGTCGGCAGTTGTACAGGCTGAATGTGACGGAGCAGTAACTGGTTTGTTACAAGGTTGTTAAAATTCTGTGTGCGTCGAGAGGTGAGCTGCCCAACGAAGTTTAACCGGGTCGTAACCTGCACTTGACTGGTCTGTTATGCAGCAGAGCGACAGTGCTCAATCAGTGTATGGTGGAACTTATTCAAATCATCGAGGATGACCCGGAGCATGCGGCCTTGCTGGATCACGCGCTCCGTAAGGCCCGCTACCGAACCAATGTGGCCCATGATGGGGAGGTCGGGCTCCAAGACGTCAGACGCTTGAACCCGGCGCTCATTCTGTTGGATATCATGCTCCCGGGCATAGATGGTCATAAGGTCTGCCGACGCTTACGTGAGGATATCCAGACACAGGCCATTCCGATCATCATGCTGACAGCGTTAGGATCGGAAGATCATCGCGTGGCCGGTTTGGAGCTGGGAGCGGATGACTATATTGCCAAGCCCTTTAGCCCGCGGGAGGTCATCTCTCGAGTCAATGCTGTATTGCGACGGGCCCGACCTCAGACTGGAGTGATGGACCTGTTCTACCAGGGAGACCTGATTGTAGAGGATACTTGCTTGGTCGTGACGTTCCGTGGAACCCGCTTGACCTTGTCGGGTCCCGAGTGGTCAATCCTTCGTCGGTTGGCGGAGTCACTCGGGCAAGTGGTGGCGCAAGAGGAATTGATCACGCTTCTCTGGGGGCAGGACGGATTGGTTCACGAGCACGAACTAGCCCGGTACGTGCAGGCGCTCAAGCAGAAACTCGAAAACCAATATGCAGGACTCATTGGAACAGTCCCCGGCGTCGGGTATCGTCTCACCTCCCATCGTCACTGAACCTCATCAATGAAGGACCTGATGCGGTCAGCAATCTCATCTCGTATTCGACGGAAGACCGCCCGTCGTTCTTCAGGAGGACCTTCAACCGCCGCAGGGTCATCGAAGCTCCAATGCCACAGTGACTTGGTTGAAGGAAAAACAGGGCAGGTCTCCTTAGCCAGATCGCAGACCGTAATCACGTAATCGAACCGTTGGCCGAGAAACCTGTCCACGCGCTTGGAACAATGCTGTGAGATGTCGATGCCGATCTCTCTCATAGCTTCGACCGCATTGGGGTTGAGACCGCCCGGGAGGGTCCCGGCGCTTACCACTTCGAACCGGTTACCGGCCAGATAACGGAGCAACCCCTCAGCCATCTGGCTGCGACAGGAATTCCCCGTGCAGAGAAACAGCACATTCTGTTTCATCGGACAGGCTCAGACGGAAACCAGTGCCTGGTTCGATTGCAGACCGCGCACACAGAGAGCATGACCGGCACTTCCACCAGGACCCCGACCACAGTCGCCAACGCTGCTCCGGAACCGGGTCCAAACAGCGCGATCGCCGTCGCCACGGCGAGTTCAAAAAAATTGCTGGCTCCGATCAAGGCTCCCGGCGCGGCGATGGAATGAGGCACTTTCAACCACTTCATCACACCATAGGCGAGGGAGGAGTTGATGTACACCTGTAACAGGATGGGAACAGCGATCAGGACGACGTGCCAGAATTTTCCGGTAATGTTGTCCGCTTGAAAGGCGAAGATCAGGATCAAGGTCGCGAGCAGTGCGAGCACTGTCACCGGGGCAAATTGAGGTAGCAAGGTGCCTTCGAACCATGTCTTCCCATGTTGCCTGATGAACCATGCTCGAAGGCCCATACCGATCGCCAGGGGAATGACGATAAAGGCTACGACCGAGTAGAGCAATACGGTGAATGGAACGGTGAGCGACGAGGCGCCGCTGACCAACAACCCGACGATGGGGGCGAAGAGGAAGAGCATGATCAGGTCGTTCACGGAGACCTGGACAAGGGTATAGGCCGGGTCTCCATCCGTCAGGTAGCTCCAGACAAATACCATGGCTGTGCAGGGGGCTGCCGCAAGAATGATCGTGCCGGCGATATACTGGTCCGCCTCGCTCGGCCCGATCCAGGGCGCAAACAGGTGTCTGAAGAACAGCCATGCGATGAACGCCATCGAGAAGGGTTTCACCAGCCAGTTCACCAGCAGAGTCACGAACAGCCCTTTTGGCCGTCTCCCGACATGGCGAACCGACGCAACGTCAACCTTCATCATCATCGGGATGATCATGAGCCAGATGAGAACGGCAATCGGTAGATTCACGTGACTGCCGTGACCAAACTCCAGATCTCGCAACACCTGCACCGAATCCGGCACCCACTTCCCCAGAGCCACCCCCGCCACCATACACAGCCCGACCCAGACAGTGAGATAACGCTCGAACAGGTTCAGCCGTTTCTCAGAGGTCTGAATGACGGCTGATTTGATTGCGATCTCCATTTGTTGTACCTCTATTCTGAAAGTAAGACTCTAGCTGCTGTCGGCTTGCGGGCGCGCACAAACGCGCTGAGAAACTTGCCTTCCACCTGTGGCGCGCAAGCCACCGGCCCACAGCAGGAACTGCGGCCGCTCCCGGCCTGCAACGCCGCTTGCGCATACTCACCCTTCACGAGCTCCTTCAGTGTTTCTCTCAGATGTTGGGTGCCCATGAGGATCTCTTTTTCTGAACTGATCAAGAAATCTTGATGGCTAAAGGCAAAAAAAGAGTTAGTCGGAGCAACGGGCGGTTACACGGTGACCTCGACTTCGTACCTGTATAGACCTCAGGAATTCCTCCAATTCTTCAACGGTCTCTTGGTTGATTGAATAGTAGATCCACCGTCCATCCCGACGGTCTTTCAGGATGCCCGCATCCTTGAGGGTCTTAAGGTGAAACGAGAGTCTGGATTGTCCGGTTTGGAGGGAATCCGTCAGATCGCAGACACACTGCTCACACTCACGCAGGCAGTCGATGATCCG
>JAHWYE010000171.1 GCA_020028195.1 Nitrospirota bacterium | reverse complement strand
ACCCCCTGTGGCTTCGGCTCCATGGCTACGCGTCGGTCACCTTGAGGAGCGCCAGGAACGCTTCCTGGGGCACCTCGACACGACCCACCTGTTTCATCCGTTTCTTGCCCTCCTTCTGTTTCTCCCACAGCTTCCGCTTCCGGGTGATGTCCCCGCCATAACACTTGGCGGTGACGTTCTTCTTGAGCGCGCCGACCGTCTCGCGGGCGATCACTTTATTCCCGATCGCCGCCTGGATGGCCACCTCGAACATCTGCTTCGGGATGACTTCCTTCATCCTTTCGACGAGAAGCCGCCCTCTGAGCCGAGCCTTGTCCCGATGCGTGATGAAGGAGAGTGCGTCCACCGTCTCCCCGTTGAGCAGCACGTCCAGCTTGACGAGGTCCGACTCCCGGTATCCGATCACTTCATAGTCCAGGGAGGCGTACCCCTGGGTCTTGGACTTCAGACGGTCATAGAAATCCAGGATGACTTCGTTGAGCGGTAACTCGTAGGTGAGCATGACCCGGCTCGGGTCCAGGTACTGCAGTCCCATCTGCACGCCCCGCCGCTCCTGGCAGAGCTGGAGAATACCGCCCACATGGCGCTCGGGCGTGATGATGGTGGCTTGAATGAAGGGCTCTTCGAACCGCTCGATCGTGGACAGCGGGGGGAGTTTCGACGGATTCTCAATGGTCACGGTCTCACCCGACGTCGTGAGGATCCGATAGACGACCGTGGGTGCGGTGGCAATCAGGCTGAGCTCATACTCCCGCTCCAGACGTTCCCGGATGATGTCCATGTGCAGAAGGCCCAGAAACCCGCACCGGAATCCAAAGCCCAGGGCCAGCGAGGTCTCCGGCTCATAGACGAACGACGAATCATTGAGGCGGAGCTTCTGGAGCGCATCGCGCAGGTCCTCAAACCGGGCGGTATCCGTGGAGTACAGGCCGCAGAAGACCAGCGGCTTGACCTCCTTGTACCCAGGGAAGGGAGACTCGGTGGATCTGGCAGCATCGGTTAGCGTGTCCCCGATCTTGGTATCCGCGACTTCCCGCATCCCCGCACAGACGTAACCCACCTCCCCTGCCATCAGACGATCGGTTTTCGTACGCTTTGGCGTGAATTGGCCCACCTCGCTGACCTCGAAGACCCGATTGTTGGACATGACACGGATCTTCATCCCGGGGCAAATCTGCCCATCAATCACCCGGGTCAGCACGACGACGCCCTGGTAATTGTCAAACCACGAGTCAAAGACCAAGGCCTTGAGCGGCTTGTCAGGGTCACCGGACGGCGGAGGAATGCGCGTCACGATCGCCTCCAGGACTTCCTGGACCCCGCGGCCCTCCTTGGCGCTGACCGACAACGAACCCGTGGCGTCCAATCCCAACACCTCCTGGATCTGATGCTTGACGCCTTCGATGTCCGCGCTGGGGAGATCAATCTTGTTGATGACCGGGATGATCATGAGGTGGTTGGCCATGGCGAGATGCACGTTGGCGATCGTTTGCGCCTCCACCCCCTGACTCGCGTCCACCAGGAGCACAGCGCCTTCGCAGGCCGCAAGGCTCCGCGAGACTTCATACGTGAAGTCAACATGGCCAGGCGTATCGATGAGGTGAAGGGAGTAGAGATGTCCGTCCTTGGCTTGATATCGGATGGCGACTGCGTGGGCCTTGATCGTGATTCCCCGCTCACGCTCGAGGTCCATAGCATCCAGGATCTGCTCTCGGAACTCTCGGGCTGTGATCGAGCCCGTAAGTTCTAGGAACCGGTCAGCGAGGGTCGATTTTCCATGATCGATGTGCGCGATAATGGAAAAATTCCTGATACGGCTTTGCAAATCCTGGCTCATTCCCGAACAAATCGGTTCATTATATTAGCTGACCCGTGGGTTGTCAAAGAATACTCCCCCCCCTTATAATCCGCGAATCGCTGATAGACTGGACGGTTCCGATCACCGAGAGACCAGAACCGCAGCACCATGAGCGTCACCCGCCCATGAAGGCCCACTCCCGCACAACCCGGCTCGCCGAATGGGACCGCACCTACCTGTGGCACCCCTTCACCCAGATGCAGGAGTGGGAACGTGAGGACCCCGTCATCATCGAGCGCGGCAGGGGCCCCTACCTGATCGACACCCTCGGACGGAAATATCTGGACGGCGTGTCCTCTCTGTGGGTCAATCTGCACGGGCACCGGCATCCCAGACTCGACCGTGCGATCCGGAATCAGCTCAGAAAAATCGCGCACAGCACCTTGCTTGGGCTGTCCAACCCTCCAGCGATTCAACTGGCCCGTGCGCTCATTGGTGTGGCGCCGCCCGGGCTGACGCGGGTCTTTTATTCAGACGATGGCTCCACCGCAGTGGAAGTGGCGCTGAAGATGGCGGTTCAGTATTGGCAACAGCGCATTCCTCCGGCCGGCCACAAACAGACCTTCGTGCATCTGGGCCTGGCCTATCACGGGGACACCGTCGGCGCGATGAGCGTCGGCAGCATGGAGCTCTTCCAAAAACGATTCGACGGTCTGCGCTTTCCCACGATCGCCGCCGACCCTCCCTATTGCTATCGGTGTCCACTGGGGCTGACCTACCCCGCCTGTAGGATGGCCTGCCTCGATCCGATTGAACGCGTCCTGAAGGAACGGCACCAGGAGATTGCCGGCCTCATCATCGAACCCCTCGTGCAGGCCGCCGCCGGCATGATCACCGCTCCGCCCGGGTATCTCACCCGCATCCGCGAGCTCTGTAACAAGTATCAGGTGCTGCTGATCGCAGATGAAGTCGCGACCGGATTTGGTCGCACCGGTCGGATGTTTGCCTGCGATCACGAAGGGGTCACGCCCGATTTGATGGCGATCAGCAAAGGACTGACCGGCGGATACCTTCCACTGGCCGCCACATTGACCACCGAGGAGATTTATCGAGCCTTCCTGGGTGACCATGCAGAGTGGAAAACCTTCTTCCACGGTCACAGCTATACTGGCAATCCACTCGGCTGCGCAGTCGCACTCGCGAACCTGGAGGTCTTTCGCAAGGAGCGGACGCTGACGCGCATGAGAGGCTGCCTAAAGGCCTTGAACCGCCTGCTCCGTCCCCTGTCCACGTTGGCCCACGTCGGAGAGATCAGACAGCGCGGCTACATGGTCGGGCTTGAACTGGTCAAAGATCGTGGGTCACGAGAGCCCTACCCAATAACGGATCGCGTCGGGCATCGGGTAGCCATGGAGGCTCGTCAGCGGGGGCTGCTGATCCGGCCCTTGGGCAACGTCCTCGTGCTCATGCCGCCGCTCGTCACCAAGGTCAACGAGTTGACGCGTATGGTCTCTATCCTGCACGAATCCGTCCTAACCGTCACTGAAGCCTAGGGCACGTCCGTGACGATCCAGCGCCTTCGAGCCAATGAGTGGCCGAGAGTGGTTCCATCTCCGTAAGTTATACGTGCTGCGGCCCGCGCGAATTCCTCAAGCGGCACTGGCAGACCATAGACTGCTCGCAGGAACAGACTCCACATGTACAGTGGCGAGAGCTTCCCAGATATTCACAGCCGTCCGGCGCCCCATTGCGGCGCCGGGCAACCGATCGTGCAATAGGCTCCCAACCCCAGCCCACTCCAGCTCATCTCATCCTGCTCAGCCAAGAGCTAGCTGAACGGTAAATTGAGCTTAAATGACGCGGAGCTGTGTACGCCATCCCCCGTACCTGATACCTCGGCACCCTCATCCGCTTAGGCCCTTGCATAATATTATTTATATTGAATATACTTATCCGATGTAATAGAATAATAGATGGAGGACAAGGTGGAACGGTCCAATACGCCCGGCACATCTGTCGCGCCGCTTCATCGGCAAGGTACACGTAGTAAGCGTGTCAGACTGATGCGTGCTTGTCCATACGAAATGAGCGCGTTCGTTGGTCAGGAGTCGATCGAATTTCACCAAGGAGAGGCGCTCTCGATCAATATTAGCTCTGGAGGAATGTTGCTCTTTATGGCTCAGACCCCTGCGGTGAAGCAGGTGTTCGAAATTCAGGTACCCGAAGCGATCAATAATGACAATGCCACGACGGTGGTGGAAGTATGCTGGACGCGTCAGATTCCACTGGAGGACCAGAACAGCATGCACCTGGTCGGTGTCAGATTCCTGTTCGCGTCACACTTCTCTTGTGGAGAAGAAGTCCTTGCCCAGAAGGGTTGACAAGATTTCCCCTGCCAATATCCGCAAGACAAATCACCCGCACAGAAAAGAACTTTCTGAAAGCCTCCCAAGAAACGTAAGCTAACATACACACGACTTCCGGGTTGTGCTCCTATCTTCGGGCCGCTGTGTCGTGAGTCGAGCTGGGGTTGGAAGGAGTGATCAGAACAATGGAGGATGTCCAGGGATTCCCGTTCGTATTCCGGACTTGGTCTTCTTCATGATGTATTGGATGTGGTCTTTCAGGACGTACTCGGCAACCCCAAGCAGGCCTGTAACCTCTCCATGTCCACGCGACATGCGATCCTTGCGCAGCTAACCACCATTTGAACCGGCCGTGCTGATTGTCACAGGCATAGAGAATGCGGGCTAGAACGCTCTTTGAGGGGGCAATGTTTTCGACAGTACAGAGAGCCACTTCGATTCGTTGAAAGTCGCAGGCTGGTTACCAGACTTCGATCCGTTCGCCGCGGCGGCACTTAAGCAATTCCGCAGCGCTCCCTTCTTTGATGA
>JAHWYE010000028.1 GCA_020028195.1 Nitrospirota bacterium | reverse complement strand
AGCCTGATTGGGAATACGAGCCCCAGGGAAGCGCAAAGGTCGCCACCACATCGTACTGCTGAAAATCACTTTGTTGTTCCTCTCCGATGGGGGAGCTCCCACTTATGCCCATCCGTAGCCCTAGACTCATCAAGCGCGTGTCTTCAGCGCGGCTCGGGCAGGGGGCAAGAATGCAAAGAGTCAGGCAAACCACTCCGCAAGATGTCAGGGAAGGATAGAGTTTTTTCATCTGGTCCTCAAACCCTCCACGTTATCCTAGGATTCATGTTCACGTTCACCTTTTAAGGATCGCACTTCTCCCTCTCGGTACGGGTCGTATAGTCCCTCTTCTCAGACGTGCCAGGCAGCTATCGCCTGAGAATCCTCTCACTATCCGCTCGCACCTGCTCGACTAGAGTGGTGGCACAAGGGCCTTCGCCCTTGCTCAGGAAGTGTATGCTTCGATGGACGAAGAGTCAGGATGTTGGGTGCGACGGCACATCGGCTCTTCGCCCTCTCATACTCTCACGCGCTCTAGCAGAAGTCTGTCGGGGCGGGGAAGCGATTTTGTGGGCGAGCCAGACTGATGTGCCGGGTACCCGTTGCTCCCAGGGGATCCGCCTTGCGTCTGGAGGAGGAAAGCTGGAACTGACCAAGGTACCTTGAGCGTCAGATTGCAGCCGCGGGAGTGAGCGGCTGCACGCCACCCGCTACTCGACAATCGTCACCGTCATCTCGACCCGCTCTGTCGGGTTGTCTCGCGCATCCCGCGGGAGGTTGACGATCTTGTCGGCCACCCCGATCCCCTTCACCACTTCTCCAAACGCGGTGTATTTGCGGTCCAGGAACCGTGAGTCTTCGACCACGATGAAAAACTGGGACCCTGCGCTGTCCGGGTCCTGTGCTCTGGCCATCGAGACGATGCCTCGCTTGTGCGGGGTCTCGTTGAACTCAGCCTTCACGTTGTGTCCTGGACCGCCCGATCCATACATGTCCTTCTTGGCCGGGTCCTTGGTGTTGGGATCTCCTCCCTGGATCATGAAGCCCGGAATGACTCGATGAAAGATGGTTCCGTTGTAAAAGCCATCCTTAGCCAGTTTGATGAAATTTTCGACGTGCTTGGGGGCGACGTCTGGGAAAAACTTGATCTCCATCTCACCCAACTTGGTCTTGATGATGGCGCGAGGACCTTGTTTGCTCGTTGCTTCTCCGGCCGGCGCCTTGTCAGCGCCGAGCGCAACGCCCACCCAGTTCCCCAGAAGGACGACCGCCACTACCAGCGTTGCAGCAACGACACTTCTTTGAACTCGTTCCAACATTACTCGCCTCCCCTCCCATAAACATCACGGCTCCGACGTCTCATGCCTCGACCGGACGAGCGCCTGTTTCGCCGCCATCTGTTCCGCTTCTTTTTTAGTTCGCCCGACTCCCATCCCGACCACATCCCCTTGCAGGGTCAACTGGACTTCAAACGTCTTCTGGTGGTCCGGGCCCGACTCGCGGACAGTGCGGTATTGGGGCAACGTCTCCAACCGCTTCTGACACCATTCCTGAAACTGGGTCTTGTAATCCTGAACGCCGGCCGGCCCTTCCGCTTCTTGGAGCTCCTGCAGCTCCTGCGCGAGCGTGCGAAGCGTGAAGGTCCGGGCCGCCTCCAATCCCCCGTCGAGATACACCGCAGCAATAAGGGCCTCCAGCGCGTTCGCCAGCAACGAAGGTTTCTCTCTGCCTTGTGTCAGCTCTTCGCCGCGCCCCAGCCGTAGCAGGTTTCCCAGATCCAGCCCCCGGGCGGCCTTGGCCAGCGACGCCTCGCTCACGAGGTGGGCCTTGTGCTTGGAGAGCATCCCTTCCGTGGAACCAGGAGACGAGGCAGCCAGGTGTTCGCTGATGATGAGGGAGAGCACCGCATCGCCCAGGAATTCCAGCCGCTCGTTGTCCTTGCGGCTCTTGTCCCTCGCCTCGTTCACATGAGACTTGTGGGTCAGCGCTTCCTCGAGGAGTTGAGGCTGGCGAAACGAATAGCCGAGGAGGGTCCCTGCCTCATGATCGGTGCAAGACTGCGCCGTGGTGTTCAATTCTCTCCTGGGGTGAGACACTGGTCAGGCATCCAGCCGCTTGAAGAGGATGCAAGCGTTCACACCGCCGAATCCGAAGGAGTTGGAGAGGGCCACCCTGACGGTCGCTTCACGGGACCGCCCTGGCACGTAATCCAGGTCGCATGCAGGATCCGGGTGTTCGAGGTTGATCGTCGGCGGTATGATGCCACGGTGCATCGCCAGGATACTGAAGACCGCTTCGACCCCGCCGGCTGCGCCGAGCAAATGCCCGGTCATGGATTTAGTCGAACTGATCGGGATCCGGTAGGCTCGCTCGCCAAACACTTTCTTGATCGCCTGGGTTTCGATTGCATCCGCCATGGTGGACGTGGCGTGGGCGTTGATGTAGCCGATCTCGTCTTTGGACACTCCGGCGTCTTTGATCGCCAATTCCATACAGCGCACCGCCCCCTCGCCGTCGTCGGGCGGCGCCGTGATGTGGTACGCGTCGCTGTTCATCGCGTAGCCGACCACCTCGCAATAGATTCTGGCTCCACGCCGACGGGCGGTTTCAAGCTCTTCCAGCACCAGCACGCCGGCCCCTTCGCCCAGCACAAACCCGTCCCGGTCCTTATCGAAGGGCCGACTGGCGCGTGCAGGATCATTGTTCCGGCGAGACAAGGCCCTCGCGGCCGCAAACCCAGCCACACACAACGGCGTCAGCGCGGCCTCTGTCCCTCCAGCGAGCATGACATCCGCTTCGCCCCGCTGAATGATTCGAAAGGCGTCACCGATGCAATTGTTGCCGGTCGCGCAGGCCGTGACCGCGCAGGAATTCGGGCCCTTGGCTCCCAGTCTAATCGCCGCCTGCCCTGAGGCCAGATTGATGATGACCATGGGGATGAAGAAAGGGGAAACCCGGTCTGGGCCCCTCTGCTGAAGGATGCTGTGATAGTGCTCGATGCCGGGAAGGCCCCCGATGCCGGCTCCGATATAGACTCCGACCCGCTCCGCGTTCTCCTCAGTGACTTTCAGCCCTGCATCATCCACCGCCATCTGGCTGGCGCCTACGGCGAAGTGGATGAAGGTATCCATCTTCTTGATCTCTTTTTTTTCGATCACGCAGGCAGGGTCGAAATCCGTGACCTCTCCCGCGATCTGGCAGGGGTACCCGGTAGGATCGAATCGTGTGATCCGGACAATGCCGGACTTCCCGTCGCAGAGCGCTTTCCAGGCCTTCTCCACTCCGGTCCCGAGCGGGGTGATCAGCCCCAAGCCGGTCACCACCACCCGTCGTGTCACGCGCTCGCTCATCATGATGATTGGAATGATCGGATCGCCTGGCTAAATTTTCTCCTTAATATATTCCATGGCGCGCCCGACCGTGAGGATCTTTTCTGCGTCTTCATCAGGAATCTCGATTTCAAACTCCTCCTCGAACGCCATCACCAATTCGACGGTATCGAGAGAGTCCGCACCTAAATCCTCGACAAAGGAGGCTTCCGGCACGACTTCATCCTCGTCCACTCCCAATTGCTCGGCGATAATTTTCTTGATCCTATCCTCAACCGCCATTGGTTTCCCCACCTCCTTCCCCATCACCGACCTCCTTTCTCTGGTACGCGCTGAATGATTTGATCTTCCGCATCGTCCGCCACATCCTGCCGGTCACACCATCAACATCCCGCCGTTGACGTGCAGCACGTGCCCGGTGATATAGCCGGCCTCGTCCGAGACCAGGAAGCGGACCGCCTCGGCCACATCCGACGGCTGGCCCAACCGGCCCAGCGGGATCTGTTTCTGCAGCGTCTCCTTTACTTCCGCCGGAAGGCCGTGAGTCATCGCCGTGTCAATAAAGCCGGGCGCGACGGCATTGACCGTGATACTCCGGCTCGCATATTCCCTCGCGACGGTTTTGGTGAACCCGATCACTGCCGCCTTGGAGGCGGCATAGTTGGCCTGCCCTGCATTCCCGATGGCCCCCACAATAGACGCAATGTTCACAATCCGTCCGGAGCGTTGCTTAGACATCGATTGAAGGACAGCCTTCGTACAGTGAAACGTGCCGTTCAAATTCACCTGAAGCACCAGATTCCAGTCTTCTTCCTTCATCCTGACCAGCAGCCCGTCTCTCGTCACTCCGGCGTTGTTGACCAGAATGTCAATTTTACCCCAGTCCTTGAGCACGCGGTCGGTCATGCTCTTGACGTCGTCCCAGTCCGCCACGTTCACTTTGACGTTGAGCGCCCGCCGGCCCAGCTTGCTGACCGACTCGACCGTCTCCTGGGACCGTCCAGGGTCTAGGTCTGCGACGGCGATGTCGGCGCCGTGCTGAGCCAGAGTTTCAGCAATAGCCCGTCCTATTCCCTGGGCAGCACCGGTGACGATCGCGACTTTGCCTTTTAGACTCACGACAAACCTTTCGTCGTTAAACGTTAATCGTTATTCGTTAAACGCAAGAACTTCGGCCCTGCACGTCTCCGGCGGTTAACGTTTAACGGTTCATGTTTAACGTCTTCAGAGTGGCCTCCAGCGACTTCGGATCCTGCACGTTCAGCGTCATCGCTTCTGGAACAATCCGCTTCACCAAGCCTGTCAACACCGTGCCGGGCCCCACTTCGATGAAGGTCCTGACGCCCATCTCCCACATCGCCCTGACTGACCCTTCCCACAGCACTGGTGAGGGAAGCTGTCGAACGAGCGAATCTCGAACCTCAGTCAACCGCCGTAAGGGCTTGGCATCAACATTGTTGACCAGCGGGACTTCTAAATCTGAGAACGCCGTCACAGCCACATCGGCGGCCAACCGGTCCGCAGCCTTCTGCATGAGCGGGGTATGCACGGGCACACTGACCGGAAGAGGGATAGCCTTTCGGCAGCCTCTTGCCTTGACCAGCTCGATGGCCCGCTCAACCGCGGCCTTCTCTCCGGCGATCACCACCTGGCCCGGGCAGTTAAAGTTCGCTGGAGCAACCATGCCACGCTCCGACGCCTCACGGCAGGCTTCCCGGACCGCCTCTCCGCTCAGACCGAGAATCGCCGCGACCAGTCCGGTCCCCGGCGAGACAGCCTCGGCCATGTATTGCCCCCGTTTCTGCACTAACGATACCGCGGCGCTGAACGTCACTCCGCCCGCAGCCACCAGCGCCGAATACTCACCGAGACTGTGGCCGGCCACAGCAAGAGGCCTGAGGCCAAGCGGTTCCAGAAGGCGAAGAGCCGCGATGCTGGCTGTGAGCAAGGCGGGCTGCGTGTATTCGGTCAGGTTCAGGCGTTCGGCCGGTCCGTTGAAGCACAACGCAGCGACATCATATCCAAGGATCGTCCCTGCCTCTTCATAAGTCTTTCGGACAAGAGGTTGAGCATCATACAACGCCCGTCCCATCCCGACCGACTGGGAGCCCTGGCCGGGAAACAGTAACCCTATTCCGGAAGCCATAGCGGGCTATGATATGAGGGAAACTTTTTCCATTGTCAACGAGAAAAAATTCCTTGAACGCCCTCAGTCCACAATGAATTCGCCGCCATCCACACAGATGACATTGCCGGTTATCCACTGGGCCTTGGATTGGCTGAGGAGCCCGATCGCTTCGGCCACATCCTTCGTCGTGGTCAGTCGGCCGCACGGATTCTTGCGCTGGGCCAACGTGATCATCTCGTCCGATCCCGGGATTTTCCTCAGGGCCGGCGTGTCTGTCACGCCCGCCATAATGGCGTTGGCCGTAATGCCCAACGGTGCCAGCTCCAGCGTCAACTGGCGAATATGCGACTCCAAGGCCGCCTTCGCGGCCGACACGGCGCCGTACGTGGACCAGACGCGGGCGCCGCCGGCGCTGGTCATGGCGAAGATACGGCCGCCGCGGCCCATCAACTGGCGAGCGACCAGGTCCTGCACCCAATAGACGAGACTGTTCGCCATGACGTCCAACGTCATCTCCAGATGCGACTTGGCGATCGCGTCGGCCGGCGCTTTCGTGATGAAGGGCTTGAGAGTCCCGAACGCCAGTGAATGGAGCAGCACTCGCACCATGCTCTTCCCTCCCGCTGCCTGAATCCGAGCCTGGATCTCGTTCAGAATCTCCTGACGCTTTTCGGCGTCGGCCGCGTTGACGTTAAAGAACACCGCCTCACGACCAGTAGCCCGAATCTGACCCGTGATCCGCTCGACATTCGGCAGCGTACCCTTCCGGTCCAGATGCACCCCGAAAATATGCAGGCCCAGCCTGGCCAATTCCAGCGCCGTGGCCCCCCCGAAGCCGCTCGATGCGCCAAGAATGAGCGCCCAGTCCCCCTCCATAGGTCGATGCTCTGTTGCCATCGTGCTCCCCTTTTGATCGTTGTGCTTGCTCTTGCCCTCGGCTCTCAACGTGAACCGTTAAACGTGAACCGTATATCCTTATATACCCACTGCCCTTTCGCGCGTAACGAATAACGTCTGGCCACGTTTAACGTCCCCCTACCAGCGAATCAACGCCGACGCCCAGGTCAACCCACTCCCGAATGCCGCGATCATCACAAGACTTCCGTCCTTCACACGCGCCGCCCTGACCGCCTCGTCCAGCGCCAGCGGGATCGAAGCAGCGGAGGTGTTCCCGTACCGGTCCATGTTGAGGACCACCTTCTCCATCGGCAACTCAAGTCGGTCAGCGACCGCCTTGATGATTCTGGCATTGGCTTGGTGCGGCACGTACAGATCAAGATCGTCCATCGAGAGATGGTTGGCAGACAGCGTCTCTCGAGCCGACTCCTCGAGCGTCTTCACTGCGACCTTAAAGGTCTCATTCCCCTTCATCTTGATGTACTGAAGGCCGTCGGCCAACATCTTGTCCGATGGTGGAATCCGTGACCCGCCGCCCGGGACACAGATCAGGTCCCACAGATTCCCGTCTGAATGCAAATGTGATGAAAGAATCCCCCGGTCGCCGTCGGCTGGTCCCAGCACGACAGCGCCAGCGCCATCCCCGAACAGGATGCAGGTGCTTCGGTCCGTCCAATCCGTGATGACCGACATGACTTCCGCGCCCACGACCAGGATGTGCCGGAGTCCGGTCTTGACATAGGCCTCTCCTACCGCCAGCGCATAGACGAATCCGCAACAGGCAGCCGAGATGTCGCAGGCGGCTGCCCGCACCGCGCCAAGCCGGTGCTGAATGAGACAGGCCGTGGACGGCAACGGAGAATCGCCGGTGCAGGTCGCGACGAGAATCAAGTCAAGATCGGCCGCGGTCAGGCCCGCCGCCTCCAGAGCACGTTCGGCTGCTTTGGTCCCCAGATCGGAGCAGGCCTCGCCAGGAGCGGCGATACGGCGCTCGCGGATGCCGGTTCGCTCGACAATCCAGGTATCGGACGTGGCGACCATTCGTTCCAGGTCAGCATTCGTGAGCACACGCTCCGGAACGTAAGAGCCGGTCCCCACGATTCGGGCTCTCATGCCGATGGCTCTCCCCTGCCGCCCTGTTGGTGCTGCGCGACACTCTCCTCGATATCCTGTTGAATGAGCTCAATCAGGCGACTTTCTGCCAGCCCCTTGGCTCGCCGGATGGCGTTCTTGATCGCTTTTGCGGACGAATGTCCGTGGCAGATTATACTGATCCCGTTCACACCCAGAAGGGGAGCGCCTCCGAACTCCGCATAGTCCATTCGGCGACGGAGACGCCCGAGTGGACCAGCCAGGAAGAGATAAGCCAGCCGTCCCAACCGGGAACCTGCGATGTCCTTCATCAGCAGCTTCTTGATGGTCTCGGCCACCGCCTCCGTGATCTTCAGCGCGACGTTTCCGATGAACCCGTCGCAGACGATCACGTCCGCCCCTCCGTTGAAGACGTCTCTACCCTCCACGTTGCCAATGAAATTCATTGGACTGGCCTTGAGGAGCCTCAAGGCCTCCCTGGTGACATCGTTGCCCTTCGTGTCCTCTTCTCCGATGCTGAGCAGTCCGATCCGGGGGTTCGGCTTTCCGAATAGGTGCTTGCCATACTCATTGCCCATGATGGCGAACTGCTCGATGTGCTGGGCCGTGCAGTCCACGGTGGCGCCGACATCGAGCATCACCGCAGTCCCGGTCAGCGTCGGAAGCGTGGCCGCGATGGCCGGCCGTTCTACGCCTTTAATGACACCAAGAATGAAAAAGGCCGCCACCATGCTGGCGCCGGTATTGCCGGCGCTGACTACCGCGCTGGCCTCGCCGGTTTTTACCAACTCGGTCGCCATCCAGACAGACGAGTCTCGCTTCTTACGAGCGACCGAGGAGGGAGACTCGTGCATCCCCACTGTTTGAGCCGCATGTCGGATGGTGAGGCGAGGATCGGAGCATCCGTGGCGAAGCAACTGGTCCCTGATCTGGGATTCGTCCCCGACCAGGACCACCTCAATATTCAGTTCTTGGACCGCCTGCAGGGCGCCTTCGACGGTCGGGGCGGGTCCATAGTCCCCTCCCATGGCATCAACTGCGATCTTCATCTGATCTTGCGTTGGCCCTCAGGCCGCGAGCGTACGCTCATGGTGAACAGCGCTCCGCTCCCAGCTAGCTGCTCCTCGCTGCTAGCCGCTAGGCTTCCTCGACTGCGATCACCGCTATCCCTTTGTAGGTACCGCAATTCAGGCAGGTGTAATGCGGAAGTTTCGGTTCATGACACTGCGGACAGACCGAAAAACTCGGCGGCGTGATCTTCTTGTGCGTCCGCCGCTTGTCCCGGCGGGCTCTGGAAAGCTTGTGTTTCGGATTCGGCATCGTCGTTCCTCACATAGCTACACGAAATTCTGGATTCACGCCTTGGAGGCGCCGCCTGAGTGGTCCCCGCGCCTACGCAGAGTCGTGAACGGCGTCGAGCTAGATTCCTCCGAACAACGACAAAGTCCTTCATTACGATTCTGCCCGCAGGCCGGGCACAGCCCCAGGCAGGCCTCAGCGCAGAGCGGCTGCATGGGAGTGGCCAGGATGACGTGCTCCCGTAGCATCGTCGCGAGGTCCAGCTGGTCCCCGGCGTACAGATACACGTCCTGCTCCACCTCCTCGTCTGGTTCTTGCGGCGCCTGTCGCGACCCCCCAGTGGGGAGTTTGGCGCGTCGCATCGTCGACATCTCCTGATGCCGATACTCAACCGCGAATGACAGCCTGACGGGATCCTCGTAGTCCTTCAGACACCGGACGCACTGCCGAAGAAAGGTCCCGGCCAGGACGCCGGTCACATTGACGCTTGTCCCCACGCGGGCGATCTCCGCCGCAAGGGAGAATCCATCGCGGACTTGGGCATCGGTCGGGCTCAAGGTCAGTTCCTCCGCCTCGACCTGACCGGCCAGGCTGAGCCCTTCCTCTGCGATGTCGTTGACGTGAAGGGTGAGCAAGGCCATGGGGGCCACCGCGCCGCCACGGGAGACGCGGTGTGTATACATGGAGCCCTGCGAGAAGTCAAACCGATGGCTGGGCTCGCTGATCAGCACGCGCCTCACCGCTCCTCGGCGAAGGTCAGCATCGCGATCGTTCTGGCTCGCTTGATTGCGATGGTCAACTCCCGCTGATGCCGCATGCAGTTTCCAGAAATCCTGCGCGGAATGATGCGACCTCGTTCCGTGAGAAAGGTCCTCAGCAGGCCGGCGTCCTTAAAGTCGATCAGGGCGTTCTCATGGCAAAACCGGCAGTTCCGTCGTCGCTGAAATAACCGTCCTCGCTCCACGCTGCTCCTCCCTGATTGTTAGGGATGTTCCTCAGACTCGTAGCCCGTCTCGTCCTGCGGACTGGGCTCTGTTCCCGCCTCCGGTCTCTTGGGCAGGAACGTCACAGTCTGGGCCACCACCTCGTGCTTGCTCCGTTTTTGCCCGTCCTCCGCCTCCCACCGGCGTTGCTGGAGCCGTCCATCCACGATTACGCCATTGCCCTTGCTGAGATATTGCCCGCAATGCTCTGCCTGTTTGCCGAACACGACGATATCGATGAAGCACACCTCTTCCTTCAAGTCATCGCCCTGCTTGAACCGGCGGTTGACCGCCAGCCCGAAGCTGGCGACAGGGGTCCCGTTGGGCGTGTAACGCAGCTCCGGATTCTTGGTCAGGTTCCCGATCAGAATGACCTTATTGAACCCTGCCACGCTCGGGCTCCTTTGGCTCGCCTTCCGGTTTCTGGGGAGCTTCTTGATCGAGCCGCACCGTCAGGAACTTGATCACGGAGTCCTCCAGCCGGTAGGAGCGCTCCAGTTCGCTGATGACGCTTCCCTCTGACCTGAAATAGAGGTAGACGAAGGTGCCCTTCCGCTCCCGCTTGACCTCGTAGGCCAACTTCTTCCTACCCCAGTTCTCGGTCTTCAGGATGGTGGCGCCGGACTTCTCGACGACGCCTTTCATTCTCTCGATGATCTTGTTGGTGTCTTCGTCGGTGAGGGACGGACGAACAATGAAGATAGACTCGTAGAGCTGCATGCAGCGGACCTCCTCATGGACTTCAACCCGGATCATCCATGAACGCTTCTGCTGCAATCGCGGATACGCTACTGCGGCAGGCGGGCTCGCCGCTCAGTCAGTCAACGTACTCCCGAAGAGTACGCCTCCTTCACTCTCGGCTCCACGCGCCAGCCTCCTAACGCGTCTACGCGATCTCGCGACGAAGCATCATGAATAATCCGGGTTCTGGCCCCAGGACCTGGCCTGGAGCGAGGGATATGTCAAGCTCAAGGTGTTGCGGGCAGTGGACCCTACCACAGCGCTCAATGAGCTGTCAAATGAACGCGCCGACCCATCGGTGGTGTAACGCCTAACGCCCAAGCTTACCGGCGAGCGGTGCGTCAGCACCGCGAGTCCGATGGAGCGATTTATTGGGCAGCATTATGAAATTCTCTTCCATCGTTTGAAAGCAGCGATGTCCTCCGCTGACAAATCGAACCACTCGCCTTCACCACGTTTTTCATCGAATCTCTTGTGCCAATATGCTTCTACACCGACGGGGTCGTCCGTCTCGATACTATGAATCGTCGTCGGTGGAACCGGAATCTTAATGGCGAGTTGCCGTTCACGGCTTCCAACTGAGTTTGTGCGGCCAATCTTGTAAT
>JAHWYE010000170.1 GCA_020028195.1 Nitrospirota bacterium | reverse complement strand
CTCGCGTTGCATCTGGCGCACGTGCGCGGGGTGCTGAACGCCAATGATGGACGGGTGTGGCTGGAGCGGCTTGTCTCGTTGCCGAAGTATGTGGAGCATATCCTGAAGCGAGAGGCCGAGATTGTGGCCATTGCCAAGCGCTACCACACCAAGCGGAGCTTCCTGTATCTGGGACGCGGCATTAACTACCCCGTCGCGCTGGAAGGGGCGCTCAAGCTGAAGGAGATTTCCTATATCCATGCGGAGGGCTATGCAGCCGGGGAAATGAAGCACGGACCGATTGCGCTGATTGATAAAGACATGCCGGTTGTGTTCCTGGTGCCGCGCGATCGGTTGTACGAAAAAACGGTCAGCAATCTGATGGAGGTCAAGGCCCGCAACGCGCCGGTGATTGCCTTTGTCAGCGAGGGGGAGCGGGATCTCGGAAAGGTGGCTGATGCGGTGTTCACGGTCCCGGACGTGCCGGCGCTGCTGTCGCCGATCCTGTTCACCGTGGCGCTGCAATTGCTGGCCTATCACATCGCCGTGCTTCGCGGCACTGATGTGGATCAGCCACGGAACTTGGCCAAGAGCGTAACGGTCGAATGAACACGTCAAAAAGTCGTAAAGTCATAAGGTCTTCGACTTTCGACGTTCGGACTTTCTGACTTGAAAGACGTTTTTATGCGAATCAGCAAAGAAGAAGTCGAGAGGGTGGCGAAGTTGGCCAGGCTGGAGATCACGGAGGCTGAGAAAGAGGTCTTCGGCACGCACTTGAGCAGTATCCTGACTTACATGGACAAGCTGAAGACGCTCAATACGGACGGGGTAGAGCCCACCGCCACAGTGCTGGAGCAGACCAACGTGCTTCGTGAAGATAAGGTGTGTCCGTCTCTGCCGGCTGAGAAGGCGCTGGCCAATGCGCCGGAGTGCGAAAACGGGTTCTTCCGAGTTCCAAAGATTCTTGAAGAACGTTAAACGTGAATCGTTATTCGTTAAACGAAGGATGCTTTTCTGCACCTTGCAGTTGCGATTCACGATTAACGTTTAACGATTAATGGAGTATCAGCAATGTTCAGACAAATGCTGCGGGCCAAGATTCATCGCGCAACTGTGACCGATGCTTGCCTCGACTACGAAGGCAGCCTGACTGTGGACGAGGATCTGCTGGAGGCGGCCGGGATCCTCCCCTATGAAGCCGTGGTCATTTCCAATCTCAACAACGGAGAACGGTTCACCACCTACGCGATGGCAGGAAAACGGGGAAGCGGTGAGATCGTGTTGAACGGCCCGACGGCGCGCAAGGGTGCGATCGGAGACCAGATCATCATCTTTTGCTATGAGTTTTACGCTGAGGATGAGATCAAGCGGCATGCCCCACGGATCATCAAGGTGGATGAACGGAACCGGATTGTCAGTCGAGGCTAGAGGCAATGGGCTATAGGCTAGGGGATAAAACTGGTCCCTCAGTCCATAGCCCATCGCCTAGGGCCTATAGCCCTTTTTGACATGGCCTTATATAAGCTCACGCTGCACGAGCTGCAGGAGAAATTCACCAACGGGGAAGTGACCGCGCGCGAGATCGTGCAGGCCTACTCCCTGCGCATCAGCCAGGTCGAGCCGAAGGTCAAGGCCTACATCACCTTCACCAAGGAGTCGGCCCTAGCCCAAGCTGATGCGCTGGATCAAAAGCTGAAAGGCTGGCGACGGACGATGCCGCTCATGGGTATGCCGCTGGCGGTCAAGGACAACATCTGCACCGAAGACGTCCTGACCACCTGTGCGTCGCGGATCCTGGGCAACTTCGTCCCGCCTTACGACGCCACCGTGATCGCGCGGCTGCGGGGCCAGGGGTATCTGTTGCTGGGGAAGACCAATCTGGATGAATTCGCGATGGGCTCGTCGACCGAAAACTCGGCCTTCGGTCCGAGCCGCAATCCCTGGAACCTGGGCTCTATCCCTGGCGGGTCAAGTGGCGGATCTGCTGCCGCAGTGGCGGCGGACGAATGCGTGGCTGCGCTCGGCTCGGATACGGGCGGGTCTATCAGGCAGCCAGCGGCCTGTTGCGGGGTCGTTGGACTGAAGCCGACTTACGGCCGCGTGTCGCGATTCGGGTTGGTGGCCTTTGCGTCGTCGCTGGACCAGATCGGCCCGATTACCAAGGATGTGACCGATGCGGCGGTGCTGCTGAATGTGATCGCCGGACACGATCCCTTGGATTCCACCTCCGCCAACCTGCCGGTGCCGGATTACACGAAGGTCTTCAGGAGGAAAGATCTCAAGAAGGTGAGAGTCGGCGTTCCCCAGGAGTATTTTGCGGAAGGACTTGATCCGGAAGTGGACCAGGCGGTGCGGGGGGCCATCGAGGAGCTGAAGCGGCTAGGCGGGGACATCAAGGATGTTAAGTTGCCCACCACTGATGCTGCGATCGCGACTTACTATGTGGTGGCCACCGCAGAGGCCAGCTCGAACCTGGCGCGCTATGACGGTGTGAAGTACGGCCTGCGTTCCAAGCAGACCAAGGATCTGCTGGAGATGTATATGACGACCAGGCAGGAGGGATTCGGGCCTGAGGTCAAGCGACGGATCATGCTGGGCACCTATGCCCTCAGCGCCGGCTACTACGACGCCTATTACGGCAAGGCCCAGGCTGTCCGCACCCTCATCCGGCGGGACTTTGAAGCGGCATTTCAGGAGGTGGATTTGATCGTCACCCCTGTGATGCCGACCCCTGCCTTCAAGCTGGGCGAGAAGGTCGCGGATCCACTCCAGATGTATCTCTCGGACATCTACACGATCTCAGTGAATCTAGCGGGGATCCCGGCCATCTCGCTACCCTGTGGGTTCAGCAAGGCCGGCTTGCCGATCGGATTGCAAATCATCGGGCGAGCTTTCGAGGAGGAGACGGTCCTTCGCGCCGCTCATGCCTATGAGCAAGCGACGATGTGGCACACGAAAAAGCCACATATGCGGTGAATTGTGAGGCGTGAGGGGTTAGGCGTAAGCAGAAAGAAAGTCATAATGAACCCCCTGACGTCTCACGCGTTACGCTTAATGGAGGAAACATGATTGTCGAAATCGCTGCATTGCTGGTCGCAACGGCCTTTGCCGTGCTGGTCGGGTATCTCGTGCCGATGCTGATCCAGCTCAGGAAGACGATCGCGGAATCGGAACAACTGCTCGCGCAGATGAGCAGCGAGCTGCCGTCCCTTGTGCGTGAGATGCGGGCGATGACAGAGAATGTGAACACCCTGGTGGACCAGACGCGTGGCGGGGTGGATCATGCTGCGGTGTTCCTGCATGCGGTGGGTGAGATTGGCGACACGGTACAACAGGTCCACGAAACCGTGCGAGGCAAAAGCGGCTCTCTGCTTGTGAATGTGGCGAGTATGGTGGCCGGGTTCAGAGCGGCCTCGGCCGTGGTCAAAGGAAGAATGTCCAAGGAAGGAGGGAATTCCAATGGCGGATGAGCGAGGGGTATCAACGGCGACGGTGCTACTGGCTTTTCTCAGTGGGGCGGCACTAGGAGCCATTGCAGCGTTGCTCCTGACGCCACAGACCGGTCGGGAGGCGCAAGAGCAATTGCGTGGCTATGCTCGACGGACCGAGGAGAACCTGCGCGAGCTGGCCGGCCAGGCGGGCGAGGCGTTCGAGGAGGTGGTGGACAAGGGGCGCGAATTCGTGCAGACGGAGAAGTCCGTCCTTGCTGAGGCCTTCGATGCGGGTCGCGAGGCCATGCGGCGTGAGCGGGAGCGACTCTCGGGCGAGAAGAAGTGACCGTCTCATATGAGCCTGTCATCGGGCTAGAGGTTCATGCCCAACTGCTGACGCAGTCCAAGATGTTCTGCGCCTGCGGGACATCCTTCGGTCTGCCCGCGAACACGCAGACATGCCCGATCTGCCTGGGGATGCCCGGCACGCTTCCCGTCGTGAACCGGAAGGCGGTGGAGATGGCGATCCGGACCGGGCTCGCGCTGAACTGTACGATCCGATCCACAAACCGATTCGCCCGCAAGAACTACTTCTATCCGGACCTGCCGAAAGGCTATCAGATCTCGCAGTACGAAGAGCCGATCTGTGAACACGGGTGGGTGGAAGTGAGTGTCGGCAGTTCGCCGAAGCGCATCAAGATTCGCCGCGCGCATTTGGAGGAGGATGCGGGGAAGAACGTTCATGACGCAGGGGCGGGCGGCAGCCGGGTGGATCTGAATCGCGCCGGGACCCCGCTGTTGGAGATCGTCACCGAACCCGATATGCGCTCTGCCGACGAAGTGGTGGCCTACCTCAAGATGCTGCGCGACATGTTGATGTACCTGGAGGTCTGCGACGGCAACATGGAGGAGGGCAGTCTGCGGTGCGAGCCGAACCTGTCCTTGCGACCGGTGGGACAGCAAGCCTTTGGCACCAAAGTGGAGCTCAAGAATATCAACTCGTTCAAGTTCGTCAAGGACGCGCTGGAGTACGAGATCAGGCGGCAAACCAAGGTCCTAAACGAAGGCGGGAAGATCAACCAGGAGACGAGGCTCTGGGATGTTGAGAAGGGCGTGACTGCTACGATGCGGAGCAAGGAAGAGGCGCACGATTACCGGTACTTTCCGGATCCTGATCTGGTCCCGCTGAACCTATCCGTGGAATGGATCGAAGAGCTACGTCAGACAGTGCCAGAGTTGCCGGCTGTCCGTCAGAAACGCTTCGTGAGTGAATATGGGCTGCCTGAGTATGACACGGGCGTATTGACTGTCTCCAAGCCGCTCGCCGACTATTTTGAATC
>JAHWYE010000027.1 GCA_020028195.1 Nitrospirota bacterium | reverse complement strand
TTCAAGGCCCTGTCTTCCATCGGGTTCGCGCTCCTTAACTTCGTGTCGCTCCTGCTCTTTCTGGCCATTTTTCTTTTTCTGTTCAATAAGGTCAGAGCCGTCGGTGTCGGACGCTACGACGCGCTGCTTGTCCCCTCTTTGTCCCTGCTCCTGCTCCTGACCATTGCCTTTCTCGTCTTTCCACCTGCGATGCTGGGGTCGGTGCTGTACAACGCGATTGTCATCGTGGTGCTGGGTCTGCTTGTCGTCGAGTATCTGGTGACGCACCAGGTGTGGGCCCAGCGTGCGATGGTACTGTGCTATATCCTCGGGGTGGGTGGCTGGCTCTATTATCAGATGGTTTCCACCACGTACGGCCTCCTTGGCTTTGTTGCTGCACCCCCGCTGGTCCACGAGATCAACCGCGCAGGAGAAGCGATGATGGTAGTGGCCAGCCTGTTGGTCTTGTGGGCCTATGGCGGGGTCTCTCTGGTGACCAAGAACAAGCGGCAGCGCCGTCGAGTCATCATCTTCGCGCTGGTGGGGGGAGGGGCCTTTGTTGCCCTTCTTTTTCTGGACTATATTGCGGCACTCTACGATCTGTCATTGGCTGAAAAGATTCGGAAGGCCGGCGAGGGGATCGGCTGGATCTTTCAGATGGGGATGGGATACACCTTTTATCTGCCGTTTGCGTTTTACGTGGCCGGCCTGCTCTGTTGGGCCTATACCGTCCTGAAATTGGTCACCATCGGGCGCATGGCTGGTTTTGGCTTGGGCTTGATGTTTATCGCGGGTTATGCACTCCAACTCTCACACCTGACTCTGATGGTCGTCTTGGGGTTGGTGCTGCTGACCCTGGACAGGCGGCGCGCTGGAGCCCCGGTCAGGACCAGCGTGGGTGAGCCAGCTCTTGTTAGTACGGCACCACCCTTACTGGGTGAGCAGGCTTCATAAGGAACGGAAGGCGACGCATGGACGAACGGGAGGTGTCGAAACAGGCCGATGCTGGCGGCGCTGCGGTTGAACAGACGGATCGGCAGCTCACGCCTGACGAGGAAATTGCCGAGCTCGAAAAGCTGCTCGCGACGGAGGGTGACGATTTTCAGGCCCGCTGTCGTCTGGGGGAGCTCTACTTCAGCAAGGGGCGATTGGACGATGCATTGAGCGAGGTAAAGAAGTCGATTGAAGTGGCGGAAGGGATTCGGGCAGAGATGAACCACTCGCTCGCGATGTACTATTCCAATCTCGGGACCATCTATGCCACCAAGAACATGATCGAGGAGGCGGAAGCGCAGTTCAAGAAGGCGCTCGAGCTTAATCCGCAAGACGTCCTTGCGCTCTTCAATTTGGGCCGAGTCTATTCCGAACGACGTCAGTACATGGAGGCCAAGAACTTTTACGAACGGCTTGTGGAGATGACTCCTGAGGATCCGATCGCGTGGTATAACCTCGGCGGAGTCTACGTGGAGTTGGATAATCCAGCGGTGTCAGATTACAACACGATCGATATGGCGATGCAGTGTTATCTCCGGACTCTTGAGCTGGACCCAAAGCATCTGGACGCCAGCTTCAAATTGATGGATATCGCTCTCAACCACAAGAAGGCGGACCTTGCCATTAAGGTGATGGAGGACGCCGTTGAGCATCATCCGGATGAACCACTTGATCAGCACCTACGAGAAGTGCAAGATGTTTGAGCAGGCCGAGCAGGCCAGACAAAAGCTCAAAGACCGTTTCGCCAAAAAGGCGAAAGAAGCTGGAAAGCCGTCGGCAGTTTAACACGAAGGAGAAGATGCGCCATGTTCGGAAGCATCGGGTTTACCGAGCTGATCTTGATCCTGGTCATCGTGTTGATCATTTTTGGGGCAGGGAAGCTCCCGCAGCTTGGGGAGGGACTTGGCAAGGCGATCAAGGGATTTAAAAAGTCCGTTCATGAGGCCGATGCGATAGAAGCAGAAGCCCAGGCCCAAGCTCAGGCCCAGGTGGCGTCCGCTCCCCAGGGGCAGCCGACGCCGGTCCCTCCACAAAGCGCAGCCGCCCCACAGCCGGTTGAAGCATCGGCGCTCGAGCAGCCTGCTGCGTCGGTCTCGCCCCCGTCGAAAGCATGAGGGCTGAGGATGGGTTTCCGGAAAACATTCGTTCACACTGGACCGTGTCGACGGTGATCAGCCACCCGGCGACCGGCAAAGGATGAGGGGCGATGGGTACAGAAGTTGAGCTTGGCGGGGGATACATTGAGACCTTCGCCGGCAATGGAAAAGCCCGGAGCACAGGGGACGGCAAGTTAGCTGCGAAGGCAGGCATTCCGCTCCCTCACCATGTGGCGGTGGATAAGGAGGAGCGGCATCTCTATTTTGCTGAGTCAGGGTCTGATCGTGTGCGGCGGATCGACCTCAAGACGGGCACGCTTCACAACTATGCCGGCATTGGGGAGACTTGCTACAGTGGAGATTCCGGGCCGTGCGGAGAGGCGGGTTTGTACCTTCCACTGGGGGTGGCGGTTGATTCGCGCAATGATCTCTACATCTGCGATTCGGGAAGCAACCGGATTCGGAAGGTCGATCACGAGACCGGTATCATCACCACGGTGGTCGGAACGGGGCAGTGGGGATTCAATGGCGATGGACCGGCTCTGGACGTCAACCTCACCTACCCGGCTGCCATCACGTTCGACGCTGACGATGTGATATACATCGCGGATACCCAGGCTCATCGGGTCCGCCGATACGATCCGCGAACTGGTGAAGTGACCACGATCGCTGGAATGTGGTCGGCCGAGGATGATGCGCGTGAGCAACCCCTGGTGGCGAGAAATCTTGTCGTCCTCTCCGGTGATTCAATCGGCATCGATTTTAGCGACGACCATGGATGGCTGAGGCCTGAGTGCTCAGACGGCCTGGACTTGTCCCTCTACCTGGATGACGGCCGCCCTGCATTGGAGGCGAGGCTGTATGATCTGGTCGGGATTGCACTCGATAGTCGGGGAGACATTTACGTCGTTGACAAAGGAAGCAATCGCGTCCGGAAGATCGACAAGCGATCCGGCGTGGTCTCCACCGTGGCGGGGGTGTGTCGGTACGGGTTTGACGGGGACAGCAAACCAGCTGTGAAGTCCATGCTGCATGCTCCTGAATCGGTGGTCTTTGATCCCTGGGACAACCTGTACGTCTCGGATACCATGAACCATCGTGTGAGGAAAGTTGACGCCAAGACCGGAATCATCACGACGGTCGCTGGCAACGGCGATAGCGGGTACGAAGACAAGAATATGGGCGGCTGCGGGATGGCTCGATTTGTGGCGAAAGAGGCAGCCGGCATGATCAAGCACGGCGACGGTCTTCTCGCGGTTGAGGCGGTGGTCAATTCCCCGGTTGGGCTTGCGCTTGACTCCCAAGGGTTCTTGTACATTTGCGAGCGGGGAGAGAACAAGATTCGGCGAACCAAATTGTGGTAATCCAGTAGAGCGGTCGGCCTAACCCTCCAGGGGCAGGGTGTCAACCAACTACACCCACGGGAATTGTTCAGCAGGGTCATATGGGGCTTTGGTATGGCGCGATTGGTCCAGTTGGGCATCCGGTCTCATTCCTTTTTCTCTCTCACAGTAGGCTTGATGGTCGGTGCGCTCATTCTGGGATGGTTGGGCATTCCCATAGTCAGTTCTGAGGGAATGTTCATCCGATCCCATTTCGTCGCCGGCGAGATTCCTGCGGCGCCGGACGATCCTGCCTGGGAAAAGATTCCGCCAATGACCTTGCCGCTCAGCGGGCAGGTGATCACCAGGCCCGTCTGGCCCGAGCCGACGGCGCGGGCGCTGATCGTGCGGTCGGTCCACAATGGAACCGACATCGCGTTTTACCTCGAGTGGCAAGACAATACGAAGAACGATCGGCTGACGCCGGGCACCTTCCGGGATGGGGCGGCCTTAGGGTTGCCGCTTGGGGACGCGCCGGCCTTCTTCTGCATGGGGCAACTGGATCACTACATCAACATCTGGCATTGGAAAGCGGACTGGCAGAGCGATATGGACCGTCGGGCAGCCAAGGCGTCGGAAGGGAAAAGCGCGGGCGAAGGGGTGCGTCGCTTCGAGGTCATTCCCCGACGCGTGTCGTCGGTCGAGGATTTGGTCGGGGGTGGCTTCAGCACCCTGACCACCAAAGTGACACAGGGCCGAGTGCAAGGGAAGGCGACATGGAAGGACGGCATCTGGCGTCTGGTCATGAGAAGGCCTCTCGCCAGCACCGACCCGGAAAACGAAGCGAGGCTGGCACCAGGCCGTCTGCAGGTCATTGCCTTTGCGGTCTGGAACGGCGAAAACAAGGAACGCAACGGGCAAAAGGCGGTCGCTCCGTGGTTTCAGCTCTCGCTCGATCCGGTCGCGAAGCTGTAGCGTTTCGCGCATAAGATAGAATGAGAGCGTGGTATACGAGCAGCGGTTCGGAACGGTGTCCTGGCGGAGCATTCGAGGTGGAGAGGGTCAACGTTATGCCAGAGAGATGGAAAGCGCTCCTTGCGAGTAGGGCTTTTTGTATGTGCCTCGTCGCGATCGGGTGCACACTCTTATTCGTTCCAGGGCTGTTCGGAGCCAGCCCCGATGGTGCGATGACGGACGAGGAAGCCATCCGGCTCGGCGAACAGTTCGGCATCGTCATCGGCCCCGTGGACGAAGAGATTCGGAAAGAACTCAAGATGGTCAAAGCTGAAGGGGTGGTTGTCTTTGAAGTTATCGGTGGAACTCCTGCTGACTTGGCCGGGATCAAGGTCCGGGCGGTGATCAAAGAGATTGACAAAGTCGAGGTGAAAACTCTGGTGGACTTCGGCCGGGCGATAAAGCCTGTCCTTCAGACTTGTAACTATACGGTGGGCTCCTACGAGGCAGCGGATCCAGAAAGCCAAGGGGTGGGGGGAATTCTCAATTTCCATTTCGTTCGGTGTGCAAAAGACTAATCTCTTCGCCTTGCTCAGTCTGTCAGAGGACATGAGATGAAGTGGTTCAGCATACTGGCGGGCGGAGTTCTTGTCATACTCGTCGTGGGCGTGAATGCCCTGTATCATGATCGCGCGGTCGCCCAGAAGACAGATGGCCAGGCGTCTTCTGAGTGGATCGATGAGATCGAGAAAGTGTTCATCCGGTCGGAGGACTGTAAACAGTGTCATGATCGGCACTATGAAGAATGGAAGGGGATGCGGGAGCAGACTCCGGATCTGAAAACGTTCGGCCGCGTTGACGCTGCGTTGCTCCATGGAACTTCGTTTGAGTCCCCGGTGTTTCGAACCGTGCTAGGCCTCTGGCTCCAGACCAATCCCACTGCGGACGAGCGAACTCGTTGCTTGTCATGTCATGCGCCTGCGGTGACCGTGTTCCCCCAGCATGTGGACAAGATGATCCGTCAGATCTTGTCCGGCAAGGTTCAGGTCGAAGGCATCGGGTGCGCATCCTGCCATCTCATCAATGCGGTGGCGGATACAGCGGCTCCACCCCCGACGTTCAAGGTTCAGCCTGGGAAGGTCCTCTACGGACCTTATGCCGATCCGGAGGAGAACCTGGTTCACCCTGCCAAGCAATCCGACCTGTATCGGGGGGCCAACTACTGCGCGGCTTGTCACTTTGACAAGGTCAAGGATGTGACGCGTCGGGATCTTCCTGGTGAGATTCTCCAAGGAACCGTTTGTCAGGACTGCCACATGGAACCCTCGACCGGCAGTTCGACCTCGAAGCGAGGAGCCTTGACTCGCCCAATTGGACGCCATTGGTTCAGGGGAGTGGTGATCCCCGGCATCTTGCTGAAGAATCGTAACCTGCAGGCCGAATGGATGCCTCGGGTGGACATTGAGGCGAAGAAGTCCTCCAAGGCGGTCGAAGGCGAGGTGCTGGTTCGAAGCGGGAGTCTGCCGCACAGTTTTCCGGACGGCGATCCGGTTCTGAAGCAGTTCTTCCTCACGATTACGGTCAAGGATGCGCAGGGTCAGGTCCTGGCAACCGACGTGAAGCGATTCGGCCTGCCGTTCAACAAGATTCTCCGAGGGCCTATTCCGGAACCGCTGGTGAGAGGTGGAACCACCAGACACGTCCCCTTCACCTTGGCACTGCCCGCGGGAGCCTCGTCGGCGACCGTGGAGGCGCTGCTCACCTATGCGCTGATTCCCCAGCCTGAGCCGAAACTCGCGGAACAGTATTTGGCGACGCTGAAATCTGAGCAAGAACGGTCCTCCGCCACCAGGCTGATTCAAGAATATGCGCAGCCTCGTGTGCTGACGTTCCGGACCAAATCGCTGTAAGGCGTGAGAGGGTGCAGAGAGTCCAGTCGTCTTGTCATGTGATGAAGGGACGTCCGATCGTGACGCGAATGAAAGTCGTGGGCAAGGGACTTCTTGCGCTTGTGGTGATGGCGGTGATCGTCCTCGCTGTCTGGACCACGGCCGATCGAGGGCTTGCCCAAAATTCTTCGCCGGCGAAGCCAAGTCTGGACAAAGTATTCCCCAGTGCGAACAAGTGTAAGCGTTGCCACGAGCGTGCGTTTGAAGAATGGGAAGCCTCGCCGCTCTCCCGATCCATTCACTCTCCCGCCTTCCGATCGTCTTTGGACGAGTACCTGGCTTTCTCGGGAAACAAGGATAAGGCGCTCTGTTTCCGATGCCATGCTCCTCACGTCAACGAATTCGTGGAACAGGCGCCGATGTTCGTCGCGCAAGTACAGTCTGGAGATCCCGCCATCGATGGGGTGGGCTGTGCCCAGTGCCACCTGATCAAGGCAGTGGACCGATCGACCCATCCGCCCGTTCCAAAGTACGAACCGGGGAAAACGCTCTTCGGGCCCTATAAGGACTATGTCGAAAATCGGGCGCATGAATCCCTGGAAGTAGACCTGTTCCGCAAATCCGACCTCTGCATGAATTGCCATTTCTCCGTTCCGGCAGCAGTCAATCTGGGGAAAAGCAACGACTTGCTGGGGGCCTACGAGAGCAGTAAGGCTTTCAAATCAGGCAAAGAGTGTCAGACGTGCCACATGCCCGAACAGATCGGCGAGTCCGCCAATGGGGAGAACAAGCGCAAGGTGGCGAATCATACCTTTCCTGGGCGAGTAGGGAAGCTAAGGCAAGAGGCCGCGAAGCTGGACCTGAAGACCGAGGTCAAGGGGGATCAGACGAAAGTGACGGTCACGGTCCAAAGCCTCGTTCCGCACAATCTTCCCACGACTCATCCTGGCTGGGCCAGCGTGGTGTTGGATCTGACGATCAAGGGGAAGAACCTGAAGACGGTCTATCGCGAACAGCGGGTTTACGGACGGACGTACGCCAATGCCAAAGGACAAAAAACCGTGTTCGATTTCGAGGCGACCAAGGTGTTGGAGGACACGGTTCTCAAGCCGGAGGAAACGCGGGCAGAAGTCTTTACGTTTCCGACCCCGAAGGATGCTCCCTCGTTTGACGTCGAAGCGTTGCTGAACTACGGCCCGGTCGCGGGACCCCCGACCTTTCTCCAGAGAATTGAGGCGGAGTCCGCGAGGGGAGCCCAAGATCCGGTCTTCCAGCCGATTCTCATCGTGAAGCAGACGGCCAACGTCTCGTTGAAATAATACTGGCGAGCTGGGGCTGATCCAGGGACGAGCGGGCTAGTCTGTGACGATCCGTGATCCGGGAGACTTCATCTTGAAAATTTGGATCGCGGCATGGATGTTCCTGGCTGGCTGATTCAGGATAAGTTGCGAGTTGGTGATGTGCGTGTCGATGAGTTCGTAAGGCCCGCCGCTGTAATAGATCTGACACTCCTCCATCGTGCAATTCTTGAACACGTGATTATCCAGCGTTAATTGCTCCTTGATAAACGTCTTGCCTTCAACCACCATGTACTCAGGCTCCATGCCCATTGCGGTCTTCCCTCCCCGGCGCACTATAGCAGAGTCCTTTCCAAGCCTGCAAATCTGTCCGTGTGAGTGACGGTTCAGCCTCCTCTTCCCTTCTGTCGTCTTGATCATTCAGGGGTGTCTGTATACAATGGGCCGGCTTTTTTGCCTTGCGCTCGGCTCGATGAGCCGGAGCACGTACGGCGTGGCGCTGCATGAGGCTGGGCTTGCCGGCGGGGAAGCTCAGTTTTGGGCGGCAAAGCTCGGGTCATGAAGGGAGGACGGCTCTGTGGATATGTCAATGATTGTCTTTGTCTTTGCGGTTGCAGCCGCGGTCGCGGGAATCGGGTATGGCCTGTATCTCACCTTCTGGGTGATGAAGCTTCCTGCTGGCAGCAAGGAGATGCAACAGATTGCGCAGGCGATCCAAGAGGGAGCCGCTGCCTATCTGAACCGCCAATACCGAACTGTTGGGATGGTTGCAGCAGGATTGTTCCTGATTCTGTGGCTGGCTGGGTTCTGGTCGGACCGGTTTGGATTGCTCACCGCGGTCGGGTTCTTGGTCGGAGCGGTGGCCTCGGCGACGGCTGGGTATGTAGGGATGAACATCGCCGTTCGGGCCAATGTCCGGACGGCTCAGGCGGCGCATAATGGGCTTAACTCGGCGTTAACCGTAGCGTTCCGGGGTGGGGCCGTGACCGGGCTCCTGGTGATCGGCCTGGGGTTGTTGGCGCTCACTGTGTTCTACGCGATCGCATCAACCATCGCGGGGCAGGACAGGGCCGTTCACGCTCTGTTGAGTCTCGGGTTCGGTGGGAGCCTGATCTCCGTGTTTGCGCGTGTGGGTGGAGGGATTTATACCAAAGCGGCGGATGTGGGGGCTGACCTGGTTGGAAAGGTCGAAGCGGGTATTCCGGAAGACGATCCACGGAATCCGGCGGTGATCGCGGACAATGTCGGCGACAATGTCGGGGATTGCGCCGGCATGGCGGCCGATCTGTTTGAGACCTATGCGGTCACCACGGTGGCGGCGATGGTGCTGGCCTTTACGCTGTTCAAGGGACAGGCGGAGCCGCTTTTGTATCCGCTTGCCCTGGGCGGACTCACGATTCTCGCGACCATTGTCGGCATTTTGTTTGTCAAGGTGGGTCCGGGTGGTGGGATCATGTCGGCGCTCTACAAGGGGCTCTTTGTGGCCGGCGGCATCGCCGCGGTGGCGTTTTATCCGATCACGATCCGGATCATGGAGGGGGTCGGGGGTGTCAGCGGAGGCAGCTATTACATCGCCGCGCTGATCGGGTTGGCGGTGACCATGGCACTGGTCTTCATCACGGACTATTACACGTCCAAAAGTTACCCGCCGGTGCGCGAGATCGCTAAGGCCAGCGAGACCGGCCATGCGACCAACATTATCGCAGGGCTGGCGGTGGGGATGCAGGCGACGGCCTGGCCGGTGGTAGTGATCGCGGCTGCAATCCTGGCCAGCTTCTGGGTCTGCGGAGGAGCCGACCAGGGGGGCTTGTACGGCGTGGCGGTGGCAGCGGTGTCCATGTTGTCCATGGCAGGGATCGTGGTGGCGATTGATGCGTTCGGACCGATCACTGACAATGCCGGCGGCATCGCTGAAATGGCCCATCTGGGGAAGGATGTCCGCAACATTACCGATCCGTTGGATGCGGTGGGCAATACCACCAAGGCCGTGACGAAAGGCTACGCGATTGGATCAGCGGGGCTGGCAGCAGTGGTGTTGTTCGCCGAATACGCTCGATCAGTGGTAGGGGGACACAGCGTCAGCGGATTCGAACTGTCCAACCCGGATGTGCTGGTCGGGCTGTTTCTGGGAGGGATGTTGCCCTTCCTCTTCGGTGCGATGTGCCTGAAGGCGGTCGGCCAAGCCGGGGGCTTGATCGTCGAGGAAGTGCGACGGCAGTTCCGGACCATCCCGGGCATCATGCAAGGTACGGCGAAACCAGAATACGGGACCTGCGTGGACATTGTCACCCAGGCCGCGCTCAAGAAGATGATGGTCCCCGGGCTCATCCCGGTCATCGCCCCGATTTTAGTCGGCCTGGTCTTGGGACCACGGGCATTGGGCGGTGTCCTCGTCGGCAGCATCGTGACGGGACTGTTCGTGGCTATCTCGATGACAAGCGGCGGAGGGGCATGGGATAACGCCAAGAAATTCATCGAAGAGCAGGGAAAGAAGGGGAGCGACACGCATAAAGCTGCGGTGACAGGCGACACGGTCGGCGATCCTTATAAGGACACGGCCGGTCCCGCCATTAACCCGATGATCAAGGTCATCAACATCGTGGCCCTGCTCATTGTCCCCCTTCTTGTGCGGTGAGAGAGAGCGTGGGGGGAGAGACCCCACGAAGCGCGGACATGGGGCCAGCTTGACGGAGTAAGGAACGAGGAGTATTCTGACTACTAGTCGTCCTGTCCGGTGCGGTCCAGGTGAGGAGGAGGTGCCCCTATGGAAAAACAGGAGAGGAGACCCGAGTCGAAAAAGGATGTGCAGGCGAAGGAGGAGGTCAAGCCCAATCCCAAAGTTGTCGAGGCCGGCAAGAAACTCAAGGAGGATATTGATAAGCTCGTGGATGAGATTGACAACGTGCTGGAAGAGAACGCGGAAGAGTTCGTGAAAAATTATGTGCAGAAGGGTGGAGAGTAGGCGTGGCTCTCGCTACAGTTCGCCGGCTAGCACCTGCCGTCGCGACAGGGCTGCCACAGGGCATCCTGGCTCGCCAGGTTCTCTCCCAACGAAGGTTTCCTCCTCCTTCAGGTCAACCTCTATAGTCACTCCCTCGTAAATCCTTCTCCACTGGATAAGCCCATCGAGTGTTATCTGTTCTTGTGTTTGCCAGGCAGACTGTGTCTTGTGTCATCTGCCTTTCTTGCTCTCAGCTCGGTCATCTGTGCTGAACAGGGTTGATCCAGGGCCGTAGAGCGCCAGCCTGCCAGGCTGGTTTGACAAAGCTTTTGGGAACGACTACCATTTCTCTTAAATCTCAGCGGGTTGTGAACGCTGAGCAGTCGTACCGTTTGAGCAAGGAGGGCCATGAAAGCTTGGCGGTGGATCGTCAACAGGGTAGATCAAGAGCAGCAAGCGACGCTCGCCCATTCGCTTTCCATCTCTCCCATTACCGCCTCGGTCCTGATAGCTCGTGGGGTAACCACGACAGAACAGGCGACCCGATGGTTGTCACCACTTCAGACGATCCCACATGATCCGTTCCTGCTTCCTGATATGGAGAAAGCGGTTGATCGTCTGCACCGAGCGGTTGGCGGAGGAGAGCTGGTTTGTTTCTATGGCGATTATGACGTGGACGGGGTTTCGGCCACCAGCCTCTACCTGACGTTTTTTCGGGGTCTCGGGGCCAATGTGAGGACCTATATTCCCCATCGTGCCCGGGAAGGATATGGACTCAATGAAGGGGCCCTTCGCGCACTCCGGCAGGAAGGCGTCCGGCTGGTTGTCACCTCAGATTGCGGAACCACCGCCCATCATGAAGTCGAGGTGGCGAATCGACTGGGGTTGGACCTGGTGATCACCGACCACCATCAGATTGAGGCCCACCTGCCCCCCGCGCAGGCGATTCTGAATCCACATCGGCCGGATTCAGCCTATCCATTCAAGGGACTCTGTTCCGGGGGGGTGGCCTACAAGGTGGTCCAAGCCTATTCGGATAAATATGGGGGCGGAGACGTGGCCTTGGACTCTCTGCAGGATCTGGTGGCCATGGCCACTGTGGCGGATGTCGTCCCGTTGCAGGATGAGAATCGATGGTTTGTCCGTGAGGGGCTCGCGCAGATCTCCCGAGATGCGCGTTGTGGGATCCGTGCGCTGAAACAAGTGGCCGGTGTCACGCGAGCCTGCACGACCGGTACGATCGCCTTCAAGCTGGCTCCCCGGATTAACGCCGCCGGACGGCTGGCCCATGCGGAAACGGCGGTCCGCCTTTTGACGACGGAATCCGAGTTGGAAGCCAGGATGCTCGCGGAGCAGCTTGAACGCCTGAATCGGGACCGGCAGCGGATCGAGGAAGACATCACGGCTGAAGCCTTGGAAGCAGTTGGAGCTGCGGACGTTCCGGCCGCGCTCGTACTCGGGTCTCGGCGCTGGCACGTCGGGGTAGTTGGGATCGTGGCTGCCAGGCTTGTGGAACGGTTCCACCGGCCCGCAGTGGTGGTGGCTGTGAACGAAGAGGGAATTGGCAGGGGATCGGCGCGAACGGTATCGGGGTTCAATCTCTATGAGGCCCTTTCTGCCTGCAGAGGTCTCCTGGAAGGCTTTGGCGGCCATCCCAGCGCGGCCGGTCTCATCATCAAGGAATCCCGCCTCTCAGAGTTCCGCGACAGGCTCGTCGAGATTGCATCGATCTGGGCCGGCGATCAGCCCGAACTCCCGGGCCTTCACGTGGATGCAGAGGTCAATCTCAGGGAGGTGAATCAGCAGCTTGTCGGCGAGTTGAACATGCTGCATCCATTTGGAGCGGGGAATCCTGAACCGACGCTCGCCGTCAGGAATCTGGCGGTCCTGGACTCGCGAGTGGTCGGTGATCGTCACCTCAAGATGAGGGTTCGTCACGGAAATTCGTTACCGCTCGATGGCATCGGGTTTGGGATGGGGTCTCTGGCTGACCTCGGACTGTCGGCCGAGCGGCCCGTGGATTTGGCTTTTGTGCCCGAGATGAACCGCTGGAACGGCCTGGACCGAGTGCAGTTGCGAATCAGGGATGTTAAGCTGAGTCAGCCTGAGTAACCAGACATCCATGTACGAGACGATCACTCACATCGATCAGTTGATCAAGCGGGTTGAAAGTTACAACCCCGATGCGGACGTGGCCCTGGTTCGTCGAGCCTATGCCTTTTCAGCCAAGGCGCACGAAGGCCAGACCCGGCAGTCGGGCGAACCGTACCTCC
>JAHWYE010000169.1 GCA_020028195.1 Nitrospirota bacterium | reverse complement strand
GACGCCTGTGCCATCTGGCTGTGCGTTGATTGCTCCGGATCCAGCCAGGGGAGGAGTCGTTCAGCCGGCCCCAGCGTGTACGATTGGGACGTGTGCGCCATCTCCGCAAGCCGCTTCGAGGCTGTGTCGAAAAAGGCGGTCGCGTCGGGAACGATTGTGAGGGAGTTAACGCTCTGGCCGAACGACTCGAACGTTTGGATCAGCACAGCTTGGTCAAGGCGGCCGACCACACACCCCTCGGTGGGCTCGACGTCCCCCGGCGGGATTACGGTGACCGGCAGATCTTCCAGTAGCGGCGCATCTGCTGGGACGTCAAACCGGTAGAGGTAGAGCGTTCCTGCCGTCGAGACGAGACGGCCTCCCGACGCTGTGACCGGTGTGTCGAGCGCTTGTGCTGATACGCCATCTCGCTCAACCGCGAGTCTGCGCGAACAGTGCTCGATCAGCTCAATCAGTTTCATGTGGTGGCAAGGAGATTCGCGGTCATAATAACCTCAACGATATAGAAGAGTTGCACCGGATAGCCTTGAGGCACTGGACATGGAGCCGTGGGACCGCGTTTCACAGGCCTGGCCGTATCTTAGCGTCAGAACAAAGAGGCTGTCCACAATTGACTTTTCCCCCATGTGCCCAGTATGATTTTTCGCTTCTCACAGAAGGAGTTAGCTCTATGAAGGTGATTCTGCAAGAAACGGTGGAAGGGTTGGGGCATGTGGGAGACCTGTTGGATGTGTCCGATGGGTTCGCCAGAAACTATCTGCTCCCACGACGCAAGGCGCTTGAGGCCAGCAGCCGTAACGTGAAAGCCCTTGAGCATGTAAAGCGCGTGTCCGCCGAGAAGGCCCGGAAAGAGAAACAGCAAATCGAGGCCGTGGCGAAAAAGATCTCCGCGGTCTCGCTCACAGTCACGGCTCAGGTGGGGAAGGACGATAAGATGTTTGGGTCCGTGACGGTCAAGGACATCGTGGAGGGGTTGGCCGAGCATGGGTTTGAGGTGGATCGTAGAAGGATTCAGCTCGCGCAGCCGATCAAGGAGCTTGGAACGTTCACTGTGCCTGTGAAGCTCCATCGTGATGTCACCGCCAGCGTGTCGGTCATGGTGGTCAAGAAGCAGGAGGTTACCTCGACTGTAGAGACCTAGCAACCTGGTCAGGCTGAAGGGTCGGATTGAGATAGGGGTTCGCGGTCACCAGCCGAGAAAGAGGTCGTAAGCTGTATGAGTCACGCGGTAGGCTCACTGAAGGCGTTGAGAGCAACTGATCCGGCGGTATTTGACGCCATCCGTGCTGAGGAAAAACGCCAGCGCGAGAAGCTGCTGCTGATCGCCTCAGAGAATTTTGCCAGCCCCGCCGTGCTGGCAGCCCAGGGCTGCCTGATGACCAACAAATATGCGGAGGGCTATCCAGGGAAGCGGTATTACGGCGGCTGCCAGCATGTGGATGTGGTGGAAGAACTGGCGATTCAGCGGTCGAAGCAGCTCTTCGGCGCCGACCATGTCAATGTGCAGCCACATTCAGGGTCGCAGGCCAACATGGCGGCGTACCTGTCGGTCCTGAAACCCGGTGACGTGATCCTGGGCATGGACCTGGCACAGGGAGGGCATCTCACTCACGGCAGCCGCGTGAATTTTTCCGGCACCCTCTTTCGATCCTACTTTTACGGCGTGGACAGAGAGACGGAAGTGATTGACTACGACGCGGTTCAGCGCATCGCTGAGGAATGCCACCCTCGCATGGTCGTGGTGGGGGCCAGCGCCTACGCGCGGATCTTGGACTTCCCACGGTTCCAAAAGATCGCCCAATCGGTGGGGGCGTACCTCCTGGTTGATATCGCGCACATTGCAGGGCTGATCGCCACAGGGCTTCACCCAAGCCCCATCCCCTACGCAGACTTCGTCACCACCACCACCCACAAGACCCTGCGGGGGCCTCGTGGCGGCATCATCATGTGCAAGGCAGAGCACGCCAAGGCCGTGGACAAGATCATCTTCCCGGGCACCCAGGGCGGACCCCTGATGCACGTGATCGCCGCCAAAGCGGTGGCCCTGCACGAGGCGCTGTCGCCGGCGTTCAAATCGTACCAACGTCAGGTGGTCGCCAACGCCCGTGCTCTTGCGGCAGGCCTGGCCGAGCGCGGGTACCGGGTGGTCTCTGGTGGGACCGATACCCATCTGTTCCTGGTCAACCTGAGCCCGAAGGGGCTGACCGGCAAAGAGGCTGAGTCCGCCCTCGATGCGGCCGGCATCATCGTGAACAAGAACGCCGTGCCCTACGATGAGAAGCCCCCGGCTGTCGCAAGCGGCATCAGGCTGGGGACTCCGATCGTCTCCACACGGGGCATGCGGGAAGCCGAGATGCAGGACATCGTCTCGCTTGTAGACCGAGTCCTCCAACAGCCGCAGGACCTGCGCGTGCAACGTGAGGTGCGCAAGCAGGCGAAGGCGCTCTGCGGCCGGTTTCCGATCTTTCATTCGTACGACGCGGCTTCCACCTAACGCGAGGGGCGCCTACTGTGAAGTGTCCATTCTGTGACGAGCTCGAGGACAAGGTGGTGGATTCACGGATGGCGAGGGAGGGTGGGGTCATCCGCCGTCGCCGCGAGTGCCTCTCCTGCAAGCGCCGCTACACCACCTATGAGCGGGTGGAAGAGAGTCTGCCGATGGTGGTCAAGAAGGACGGGAGGCGAGAGCCGTTCGACCGGACGAAGATCATGGCCGGTCTCAAGAAGGCGTGCGAGAAACGGCCCATCAGTACCCCGACGATCGAAGCGGTCACGGACCGAATAGAAAAGCGCGTCCAAGAGATGGGGGACACGGAGATCCGGAGCCGCACCGTCGGGGAAGAGGTCATGAAAGAGCTGCATCAGCTTGATCAAGTCGCCTACGTGCGGTTCGCGTCGGTGTACCGGGAATTCAAGGATATCGATCAGTTCATGGACGAGCTGAAGGCGCTGGCCCATGAGCGACGAGAGAAATAGCTCCGCCTCCGTGTCGTCCCCACAGTGGTCCACTGGCCAGGGTGGTGTCTTGATTCCTGTGAAAAAAAAGCCGGTGAAAAGCAAGGCCGCCAAGAGATGGGGTCCCACAACAGCCACGCACGTGGCGATTATCGGCGCCGGACACGGTGGGACTGCGTTGATGGAGGTTCTCGCGACAGACCCCTTGGTTCAGATCGTGGGTGTCGCGGAAGTGAATCCGCAGGCAGTCGGCCTGAAGCTGGCCCGGCGGCTGGACATTCATGTCATGCGCGATTACCGAGAGCTGCTTGCGATGGAGCGTGTAGACTTGATCATCGATGTCAGCGGCGACGCCCAGGTGGGACAGGAACTGCAGGACTTCCATCGGATGGGAGTCGCGGTCATCGGAGGAGCCAGCGCCAAGTTCATGTGGCAACTGATCGAAGCGCGTATCCGGGCGACAGCGGAGATCGAAAAGACCCTGAACAAGTACCAGTCCCTCTATCGGCTCTACGTCAAGGAGGCAGGGGCGGCCGTCACGGAGGAGCGCACCCGAATCGCCTGCGAAATTCACGATGGCCTGGTCCAGAATCTGGCCGGCGTCAATTTCAAACTGGACCATTGTCATGAACTCATTCTGAAGGATCCGAAGGCCTGTCAAGCCGTGCTCCGTGAGACCAAAACCCACCTGAAGATGGCGATCCAGGAAGCCCGACAGGTCATTCTCAATTTACGTCCGGTCCAATACGACAAAATGGAGCTAATTCCGGCGCTCACGAATTATCTGAAGTCATACGAAACGCAGTACCGCATCAAGACCGCCTTTTCATTGGCCGGCGATGAGAAAACGCTGTTCCCGAAAACCAAGATCTTCCTCTTTCGGATTATCCAGGAGGCGCTCGGCAACGTGCAAAAACACGCCAAGGCGGACCGCGTCTCTGTTCGGCTTGTGATCGGCCACGGCGTGTTGACCGCCACGATCACGGACACAGGGGTGGGGTTCGACGCGGACGGCATTCCACAGAACCCGGAGAAGTGGGATCATTTTGGCCTGCGGAGCATTGTCGAGCGCGCGCGATTAGTCGGCGGCGAGGCCACGATCGACTCAAAGAAGGGCCGCGGCACAAAGATCGTGATCGAGGTGCCGCTCACAAAGAAGGAGACCGGGCGAGATGGAACAAATTAAAGTGCTCATCGCAGACGATCACCGGGTCGTGCGAGAAGGATTGGCCGCCATCCTCAAATCCAAGGAAGACATCCAAGTGATAGGGGAAGCGCAGGACGGGCTGGAGGCGGTCGAAAAAGCCCGCTCACTTCTACCAGACGTCATCCTGATGGACGTCAGCATGCCCAAGATGGGCGGGGTGGAGGCCACAAGACAGATCAAGCGCGAGTTTCCACACATGGGCATCGTCGCGCTGACGATGTACGAGGAGCAGCACTACATCTTCGATCTCGTGCGCGCCGGCGCAACGGGATACCTCCTGAAAGACACCGACTCGGCTCAGATTGTGGCGGGGATTCGAGCCATCTACCGCGGAGAGTCGCTCATTCACCCGTCGGTGGCCAGCAAGATCCTGGCGGAATTTTCTCTGATGGCGCAGAAAAAAGGTAAGAAGCCTTCCGGAGTCGAGCACGATTTGACCGAACGCGAGATTACCGTGCTGCGGTTGGTGGCGGACGGGAAGACCAACAAGGAGATCGCCAACAGCTTGGACTTCACGTCCGCAACATCTTTCACAAGCTGCAGGTCTATGACCGGACCCAGGCGGCAATCCTGGCAATCCGCAAGGGGCTCATTGAGTTGGAGCCCCGTCCGGCGCGCTAGGCGTACCGGTCCATCTGGATCTCAGTACTAGACCGCGAAAAAGCCACATGTGTTTTGTTTTTACCACTGTTTTTCAATAAACCATCATCTGGATTTGTTCTGAAATTTTAAATACTTACACAAGAATTTATCTCTGCGAGCATCTGGTATGTTAATTGCTCGATACCTTACCGAAGGAAATTAGGAGACGTCGTGCGCCAGCAGCAGTCATTAGGACAGTCTATCTCCTGCACGGGAATCGGCCTCCACACAGGGCTCCCAGTAACCCTTACGCTTCGTCCCGCGCCACCGGACACCGGCATCATGTTTGTTCGGCATGGGGATGGCGAGCGGGTGTCCCTCGGTGCCCTGGTCCAAAACCTCGTTCAGACAGAGCTCT
>JAHWYE010000168.1 GCA_020028195.1 Nitrospirota bacterium | reverse complement strand
CGCCATGGCCATGAGCAAACTGCACAGGAACGCCGCCCAGCCAGCAAAGAGCCCGATTATCACGAGGAAGCCGCCCACCAGCTCGATGGGGCCGGCAATGTAGAGCACGATCTCAGGGACCTGCGGAGGGGGAGGAACCGGAAATGCGAATAATTTCGAAGCCCCGTGGCAGAGAAACAAGAACCCGGCGACGATGCGCATCAGCGCGTACGTCTGTGCGTGAAACGCCTGCATGAAGGGCGGCATGGTGTCCTCCTCTCGTGAGTGTCCTGACGGCCAATGGAAATGGACGTCAGAAACTGGGACACACTACTTACTTAGGAGGATCGTGTCAATGAGGCCGGTCCAGGACCATGAGCGGGACGGGAAGCACCATGCCGCGTGTCCCGCTTCGTTAGGGGGGGCCCCCCTGCGCCACGCGAAAGGAGAAAACATTCCTGACACCTCGTTGTCTTTCGGCTACACTCGCCGGCAGGGCAACAATGGACGCTTCCACACCTCGGTCCCTCAAGAAAACGCTGCTGGCCGGTGCGATCGGCAACGTGCTGGAATGGTACGATTTCGCCCTCTACGGGTACTTTGCGCCCGTCTTCGCCGCCCTGTTCTTTCCCTCAGAAGACCCCTCCATCTCGCTGATCTCAGCCTTCGGGGTCTTCGCGATCGGGTTTCTCGCCCGGCCGCTTGGGGCGCTGCTCTTCGGCTACTGGGGCGACACGGTGGGACGGCGGGAAGCGCTGGCCTGGTCCATCATCCTCATGGCGATCCCGACCTGTCTCGTGGGGCTGCTGCCGACCTATGACAGCATTGGCGTCGCCGCGCCGCTCGCGCTCACCTGCTTGCGGTTTCTCCAAGGGTTGTCAGTGGGTGGGGAATTCACCGGCTCGGCGACCTTTCTGGTGGAACATGCGGCCCCGTCCCAGCGAAACTATATCGGCAGTTGGGCCGGGTTCAGTGCGCAAATGGGAGCACTGTTGGGTTCCGGGGTGGGCGCGCTGGTCGCCTCAAGTCTGACAGACGAAGCGCTCCGGCAGTGGGGATGGCGGATTCCGTTTCTGTTCGGAAGTCTCATTGCGCTGGTGGGCTGGTACGTGCGACGGCATATCCCGGAATCACCGGCGTTTGAACAGGCGCGCCACGCGGGAACTGTGTCGTCTTCCCCCATTCGCGATGTGCTGTCGTCTCAGCGCCCGGCCGTCGCCCAGGTGATCGGCCTCGTGTTGCTGCACGGCGTCGGGTTCTATCTGGTGTACGTGTACCTGACGACCTACCTCGTGACGGTGACGACCGTTCCGCTCGGGAGCGTGCTGGCCATCAATACGGTCTGCATGGGGCTGCTCGCAGTGTTGATCCCCATCATGGGGGGCCTGGCAGACAGGGTCGGGCAGAGGCTGTTGCTGATCATCGGCGCCGCGGGACTTGCCCTTACCGCCTACCCGCTGTTTACCTGGTTCACGGGCCATCGCGTGGCCCCCATCCTGATCGCCCAAGTCCTCTTGACCGTCCTGCTATCCTGTTACATGGGCCCCTTTTTCGCCGCAGTGGCGACACTGTTCCCCACGCCACAACGTTACACTGGGCTGTCGGTCGGTTACAATATCGGGTCTGCCCTCTTCGGCGGCACAGCGCCGCTGATGGCCACGCTCCTCATACAGTGGAGCGGCAACATCCAGGCACCCAGTGTCTACTTGAGCGCCTGCGCCATCATCTCGTTGGCTGTCGTGCTGACCCTTCGAGAAGAGCCACACCACACCGCCCAGGCGTCGCCTGCAGCACAAGACTAACCAACATAAGATTCCCCCTCTTGGTTCGTTCCAGATTCCGGGCTGAGCATGGCGCGCCCAGCCCCACTCGGTCGAAACAGTTCGTGACATCTTCTTTCTTCCACCGTCATTCCGACACAGAGTGTCTAGGTTTTCGGTCGGACAGCGTCCACGCTCCAGATGCCCGAGCCCTGTGAAGAGATGAACAAGAAGACGAAGCAGTAGAGCGCGGCCAGCTCGCCGTGGTTTTGAATGGGAAACAACGCCTGGGTGCCGTGGACCATCCAATAGGCGAAGGCCATGAGCCCACTGCACAGGAATGCCGCCCAGCCAGCAAAGAGCCCGATCATCACGAGCAAGCCGCCCACGAGCTCGATGGGGCCGGCAATGTTAATCACGAAGGGAGGCACCGGCGGTGGAGGGAGCGGAAATCCCAACAGCTTCTGAGTCCCGTGCCAGAGAAACAAGAACCCGGCGACGATGCGCATCAGCGCGTACGCCTGCGCGTGAAAGACCTGCATGAATGGCGGCATGGTGTCCCCCTCTTGTGAATGTCCTGACGGCCAATGGAAATCGAGATCAGAAACGCAGACAGACTACTTACTAAGGCAGGTTGTGTCAACGAGGCCAGTCCAGCACCATGAGCGGGACAGGAAGCACAGGCCGCGCGGCCCCCCTCCGCGTCCAACGCAACCCACGACGCACGCCTGCATCTCCGTTGGATCAATGGTATAGTGTTGCATCTTATATCCATACCTGCACCCGCCTCGGGTGCGCATCTCTTGCAGGAGGATCACATGTTCGGTCCGATTACACTCCCATTCGGGGCCAAAATGCTGTTCAACACCGTGAAGCTCAAGCCCAATGTCACATTCGAGGATGTGGAGATGGCCGTCGGGGAATTATGCAGCGTCGTCAAGGAAACCTACGGCGGGGACAAAGGGGGATTCGTCGGCGGGCAGGTGTTCAAGTTCTCCGGCTTCGTCTCAGACCAGGGATCGCTCAGTGAATCCAGGACCGCCGACGAACATTATGTGATCGTGACCTATTGGCGGTCTTTCGAGGATCACGAAAAATCTCATGCCGACAAAGTCTTCACCAACAAGTTCGCCGCATTGGCCGCCATGTGCTCCGAGACCAAGGAACTAGGGTACGACATGCTGTGGCAGGGCGCGGCGGGGGGCTGATAACCACAGCAAGCCTGCGCCACCCACATCGGCAGCGGTGCAATCTCAAACCGCGTATATGTTCAATGGTGTCATGATGAGAGCGACGTCTCCCTCCTTGGTCATGGCGATTACGCTCCTCTCTGTCTCGTCCGGTTGTGAGACTACGGACCGAGTGCTCACGGCAGCAGAGCGCGCTGCAACCAGCCAGACAGCGAAGACGGTGATCGGCATCGCGCAGAGTAAAGATCCGGAGCAAGCCGCGCGGAGGCGCCTTGAGCGCTACTCGCAGGAGCCTGAAGGGTTGTTCAGGGACCTGCGTGCGGCTCAACGGGATTTTGAGACGCTGATGACGGCCCTCAGCGGCAAGGTCGGTGAGACCTGGGGGAAAAAGGAAGTGAAGCTCCCCGAACGCAAGAAATATGTCAAGTACACCCAGAACTACCGGAGCCGCGCAATCGTGGACTTTGATAAGGGCGAGATTCTGGTGGAGACCCTGGACGATAAGGACCCGCGTGGAAGCCTGAAGAATGCCGTGGTGACGACCCTCCTCACTCCCCAGGACCCCCGCGCCGTCGACCTCTTCTCAGATAAGGAAATTACACTCACAAGCGAGAAGGAACCCTATTTGCTTGGACTTGTCCACGATCAGAACGGCAAGCCAGTGCGCACCCCGGCCGAGGCGGAGCCGTTTGCGGCGTATCTCCTTGAGAAGAACTTAGGCACGCGTGTCGTCGAGCAAGACGGTACTAAGAACACGGCCACCTATGTCACCATGGCGATGGTAAGGAACCTCGCGCACACGCAGGCGGAGAAATACCGTCCGGCGGTCAGCCGGTTCGCCGAACAGTATCAGATCAGTCCCAGCCTGGTGTTTGCCATCATCCGGACGGAGAGCAATTTCAATCCCTTCGCCGTCAGCTCCGCGCCGGCGTATGGGCTGATGCAACTTGTGCCCACCAGCGGCGGCCGCGAGGCCTACCGACGCGCGAAAGGCAAGGATGTGACTCCTTCACGGGAATACCTCTTCGATCCGAACAACAATGTCGAACTGGGGACGGCCTACCTGAATGTGTTGACCTTCAACCAGCTTGATGACGTGGCCAACACCGTGTCGCGTGAGTACTGCGTGATTTCCGCCTATAACACCGGCCCGCGCAACGTGTTCCGTGCCTTTTCCCAAGACCAAACCGCCGCCCTGAACCAGATTAACAGCCTGCAGCCCCCGGCCGTGTACGAGCGTTTGCGGCAACACCTCCCTTATCAAGAGACGCGCCAGTATTTGGAGAAAGTCACCACGTTCCGAAAGACCTTCGTCAGTTCGTCGGATGGCGTCACCCGCTAGCGGTCCGATGCCAAACCGTGCACCCCGCGCAACGCACCACAGGGGAGCGCCTAACAATATGTTCTTCTCTGATCCCAAATCTCTTCACCCCCTCCGACTCGCGACCCCTTTTCTCTCGCTCGTAGGAGCGAAAAAGAGTAGCGACATGGGAGTACATGGCTAGAACCCCAGTTCTTTTTCGAGATCCGCCTGTCCTTTCTTGAATTTCTTTTTGTCCTGGTCGTCTTTTTTCTTTACCATCTCATCCAGGGCCTCTCCTCGCTTTTTCGCAACCTCGTCTTCCTTCTTGCGAGCCTCTTCCTGCTTTTCGTCCACCATCGAGGCCGATTGCGCGGTTTTGATGGCGCCGTCGGGCACCGTCATCCAAGACAGTCGATAGCCGGGCCGTTTGAGCGCCTGATCTTGATAGACCACGGCATAGCGGGTGGGGTAGCTGCGCTGGCCGATCTGCCGCTCTTCCAGGATATACACGGTCGGCGCTCCGAAGAGATTCGGCTGATACGAATCGAGGAGCATCATCGTGGTCAGTC
>JAHWYE010000026.1 GCA_020028195.1 Nitrospirota bacterium | reverse complement strand
AGCGCACCGCCCAGCAGCGGCACCGCAACCAGCAATCCTTTCTGCGTGGCCGTCAGCCCGAACTCCGCAGCGATGGACACACCCAACGCCCCGATCAGCAACCAAACCAGGAAGCTGACTTCAAAATGCAGCCAGGCTCCCGCCAAGGACGGCCAATGACCGCTACGCAATGCGCCGATGACGGTCTTCATACCTGAACTCGCTCAGCGAGGACTCACGTCACACACGCCTCTCGCTCGACTCCGCACTATATGCTGCGACGATCGCCCGAAACAAGGTGCGTAAGAGAGTCTTGCAGGAGGCTTTGTGCTCGCTGTCGCTTCCGTTTATAATCACCCGACACACTCTTCCAAAGATGGGCCGGAGCAACCTGGGACACTCATGAGTGATTCTCAAGAAGACCCTGTCCGGGACCTGCGGGACACCACTGCGCTCGATAACCCGAAAGATGATCAGGAAAAGGCGACCCGCCTGCCTGAAGCTGCAGTGGACTCCCTGGAGGTCGTTCCGGTCACGACCCTCCAACGGTATCTGGCTGAAGTCCGGCGCTATCCTTACCTGTCTAAAGAAGAGGAACTTCGGCTGTTTCACGAATACCAGGTTCAGGGCAGCCGGGAAGCAGCCATGAAACTCATTCTGGCCAACCTGCGGGTCTCGGTGGCGATGGCCTCTGAATATCTCCATGCCGGCGCCGATCAGATGGACCTGATCCAGGAAGGCAATGTGGGGCTGATGCAGGCGATCAAGAAGTTTGACCCGACCAAGAACGTCCGGTTCTACGCCTATGCCGCCTGGTGGGCCCGTGCGTACATTTTGCGCTATCTGCTCAACAACTTTCGCCTGGTCAAAGTGGGCACGACACAGGACCAGCGCAAGCTGTTCTACAATCTCCGGAAGGAGAAGGCCAAGCTGGAACGTGAGGGCTTCGCGCCGGATACCAAACTGCTGGCGGATCGCCTGAACGTCCGTGAGCGCGACGTAATCGAGATGGATCAGCGTCTGGGGAGCTGGGAGCTGTCTCTCGATCAACCACTCACCCAGGACACCGATGGCACGCTCCTTGATCTACTCCCGGCTCAAGAAGTTCCAGTCGATGAGCAGCTTGCGGACACTGAACTTCGATCCATCTTTCGAGAGAAATTGGCCCAGTTCATCAAGACACTCGGCGAGCGAGAGGAAGACATCCTACGGAACCGCATCCTCTCTGACACACCGGTGACGCTTGAAGACCTTGGGAAAAAATACAACATAACCAAGGAACGGACCCGCCAACTGGAGGCCCGAATTATCAAACGCCTCCGTGACTACATGAAGAAGGAGGTCAAGGATTTCGACCGTCTGCGCACCTAGATCCTCGACAGATCATATCCTTTTTGTTTTTCAACACGTTAGAGTCATGGATAGGTTCAGGACCGGCCGGGAAAAAGAAAGTCTCGGAAGGCTCTTGACTTACTATTCCGGAGAGCTATCTCTACAAGAGAATTGTACCGACGGGGGGAAACCCGCGCTTCAGCCGAAAGAAGTTACACACAAACACATCTTCCCAACACTTCACACCATAAAGGAGGATTGAGCGTATGGCCACGGAGACCAAGGAGAAGAAAACCGTCGCAGCCGCGAAAGGCTTTCAGCCGCTGGGGGATCGAGTCTTTATTACCTATACAGAGGAGCTGGAGCGGACGGCGGGAGGTATCTATGTGCCGGAGACCGCGAAGGAAAAGCCTCAGCGCGGGACGGTCCAGGCGGTGGGTAAGGACGTGAAGCAACTGAAAGTCGGGGACCAGGTTCTCTTTGACAAGTATTCAGGCAGCAAGTTGCGGGTGGACGACGAGGATTGTCTGATCCTGAAGGAAGAAGATGTCCTCGGAATCTTTACCACGACGTAATTGAGGGTCACTCTGACCACACGTCGCGTCACGATAACCAACGATTTTATTTAATGGAGGAACACGATGGCAAAGCAGCTTTTGTACGGTGACGGGGCACGAGCCGCCATTCTGAAGGGGGTCAACCAACTTGCCGACGCGGTGAAAGCCACCCTCGGCCCGAAGGGTCGCAACGCGATCCTGGACAAGAAGTTTGGCGCACCCACCATCACGAAGGACGGCGTGACCGTTGCGAAGGAAGTGGAGCTGAAGAACCCCTACGAGAACATGGGAGCGCAACTTGTTCGTGAGGTGGCGAGCAAGACCAGCGACGTGGCCGGTGACGGCACGACCACCGCGACGGTGCTGGCGCAAGCCATCTTCCGCGAGGGCGCCAAGAACATCACGGCCGGCGGCAATCCGATGGAAATCAAGCGCGGGATTGATCGCGCGGTTGAGGTCGTCGTGCAGGAACTCAAGAAGCTGAGCAAGCCCTGCCAGGCGAAAAAGGAGATATCTCAGATTGGCACGATTTCTGCGAACAACGATTCAACCATCGGCGATTTGATCGCCGAAGCCATGGAGAAGGTCGGCAAAGACGGCGTCATCACGGTCGAGGAAGCCAAGTCCATGTCCACCTCATTGGACGTGGTCGAGGGCATGCAGTTTGACCGCGGGTACATCTCCCCGTATTTCGTCACCAACGCCGAGCGCATGGAGGCGTCCGTCGAGGAACCGTTTCTGCTCATCCATGAGAAGAAAATCAGCAGCATGAAGGACTTGCTCCCCCTGTTGGAGCAGGTGGCCAAGATGGGTAAACCGCTCGTGATCGTCGCTGAAGAAGTGGAAGGCGAGGCTTTGGCCACGTTGGTCGTGAACAAGCTCCGCGGCACGCTCAATGTCGCTGCGGTGAAGGCGCCGGGATTCGGCGACCGACGGAAGGCCATGCTCGAGGACATCGCCATCTTGACCGGTGGGCAGGTGATCTCCGAGGAATTGGGGCTGAAGCTCGAGAATATCAAGCTCACGGACCTCGGACGGGCCAAGCGGGTCACGATTGACAAGGACAACACCACCATCGTGGAAGGATACGGCGACCCGAAGAAGATCGAGGGCCGCGTGAAGCAGGTCAAGGCCCAGATCGAGGAAACAACTTCGGATTACGACCGGGAGAAGCTCCAGGAGCGTCTGGCTAAAATCGTCGGCGGCGTGGCGGTCATCAACGTCGGCGCGGCGACTGAAACCGAGATGAAGGAGAAGAAGGCCCGGGTCGAGGACGCCCTGCACGCCACCAAGGCGGCCGTCGAGGAAGGGATCGTACCAGGCGGCGGGGTGGCCTTTCTACGCTGTGTCTCAGCCTTAGACTCCCTGAAGCTGAGTCCTGAACAGCAGGTGGGTGTGAATATCGTGCGACGGGCGCTGGAGGAGCCAATCCGTCAGATCGTCGAGAATGCCGGCGTGGAGGGATCGGTGGTGGTCGACAAGGTTCGCAAAGAGAAAACCGCCTACGGCTTTGACGCCCAAACCGAGCAGTATGTGGACATGTTGCAGGCTGGAATCATTGACCCGACGAAGGTGACGCGCTGCGCCCTGCAGAACGCGGCCAGCGTAGCGGGCTTGATGCTCACCACCGAGGTCATGATCACGGAGCTGCCGGAGGATAAGAAAGAGCCGGCCATGCCGGGCGGCGGCGGCCACATGCACGACATGTATTAAGAACAGAGCAAATGGCTGCTAGCAGATAGCTACTAGCCATCAGCAGTCAGCACAAGGCCGGGTGGCTAATGAAGTCGCCCGGCCTTGTTGTTTCTCCTCCTGTGATCGCTCCTTCCCGACTTCGTGTCTTTCAGGCTGGCAAGAGTCATTTTGAGCAGAGGGGACCGAGCGGGAGCCGAAAACAGTTTCTGGAAGATCCGGTGCACCAGCATGGTGTGCCGGCGATAATCCGCGATAAACCGCCTCATAGCGGCCTGCCTGTCGCCAGGCGAATAGCCCAGCCGAATCGCGCAGCGTGTCAGTTCATCCGGCGTCTCCGGCAAGGCGTGGGTCTGGAGATCATGCACCATCTGCAGCTTATGCTCCACGTCGCGCAGGAACAGGTACCCCTGCGTAAGCGCGGCTTGCTCGACGGCCGACAACAGCCCATAGCGCCTGATTCGGGTCAGCGTTCCCATCGTGCTTCGATCGAGGATGCCGGCCAACTGCCTCCCGCATAGCACTTGGATCGCCTGCACAATAAACTCAACCTCCCGGATGCCCCCGATGCCCAGTTTGACGTTCCGGCGCTCATGTCCACGCGTAGCCATCTTGTCGTCAATCATCCCCTTGATCGCTCTCACCTGTTCGATGATATCCGCTGCGGCACGACTCCTCCCACGGCCGTCCTGCCGGCCAAAGACAAACGGCTTCACGAGACGCCGGAAGGCTTGTCCCACAGCCCGCGCGCCAGCGATCGGCCAGGCCTTCAGGAGGGCCAGCCGTTCCCATCCTTGCCCGCGCGTCCGGTAGTACCGCTCGTAGTCAGCCAGTGGTCTCGCCAGCCGCCCCACGGAGCCCTCGGCGCGAAGCCGAAGATCCACCCTGAACACATAGCCCTCCTGTGTCACATCAGTCAGCGCCTTCGTGAGATCCCGCGCGAGGTACTCAAAGTACTCCTCGTTGGGAATCGAGCGGGGGACCGGCTGGGTCGCCTTCGAGCCCCGTGGCCTGGTCGGTTGCGTCGCCCCGTCATCCGACGCATAAACATAAATCAGATCCACATCGGAGCTAAAGTTCAGCTCGCCACCTCCCAGCTTTCCCATTGCAACTACCGCGAATCCGGTCTGTGCCAGCTTTCCGTTCCGGTCCCGATGCATCGGTGTTCCATATTGTTGTTGAAGACTGGTCTCGACAATTTCATAGGCAGCCTGGATCAACACCGAGGCAAGGTCGGAGAGCGAAGCAGTCGTTTCGGACACATCGGCCACCCGGAGGAGATCCCGCACCCCAATCCTGAGCATCTCACGACGTTTGACCCGACGGAGCGCGTCCAGCTTGAGCTCAACCGAGGTCAGATTCTCTATGATGGACCGCAGTGCACGATCCAGCGCGGAACGCGACGGCCGCCTGGTCAGCACCTGCTCTTCAGCCAGCCAATAGACCAGCAACGGATCCCTGATGAGCGTCTGCGCGAGAAAAGCGCTGTCCCCAAAGATCGTGCACAGAAGGTGGAGCATGAGCGGCGAGTCACCCAGGTAACCGAAGAGTTGGACGCGGTTCACACCCGCCTGGAGAAATCGCTCCCAATGGTTCAGCGCCTGATCGGGATCCGCCGTCCGGGATACGGCTGCCAGCAGCTCACCCAGGATCTCGGCCAGCAGCTCTCGGGGACGAGGCTCACCGGCCATCGTCTGGATATTGGCGTCGGCTCGCTTGAGGTCCTCGAACCCGTAGGGCTTGAGTAACTCTGCCACATCTCCAGAGGTGAGGCCGGATGCGAGGAGCAGGGGGGCTGGATTGGGTGAAGTTCGGGCCATGTTGGGGGATTATACCGGTGCGCTCTGGCACAGACAATGAAACAGCGTTCCGGTATACTCGCGGGGCCCATTTGTGAGGATACCGTGACACACGACCGCCTGCTTCAGACGCTGCGGCCCCTCTGCGCCGAAGTGGACCAGGACGTGCTCCAGGACTTTGTGTCCCGGATGGACCCTGAATACTTCGACCGGTTCGCTCCGCATGAAATTGCGCGCCATATCACCCTCGCCGGGCGCCTCGATCTGGATCATCCGTGCCAGGTTGGCTTCAAGACCAGCGAGGACGGGCTCTTCGAGATCGTCGTGGTGGCCTACGATTACTTTTCAGAGTTCGCCACCCTCTGCGGGCTCCTGTCGGCCTTCGGTCTGGATATCCGTGAGGGCCAGGTGTACACCTTTGCGGAGACTCAACCATCTCCGGCTTCGCCGCGGGTCGGCTCGGTGCCCCTCAGACACCGTCGGCGTGGCCGAGCCGGACTGACCCGCAAGAAGATCGTGGACCGCTTCCTGGTGAAGCCTGTATCGGGGAAGCCTTTCACGTCCTCTCAGCAGAGGCGCTTCACCGAAGAGCTTGCCAGCATGATCCAGCTCCTGGACGAGCACCGATTCCAGGATGCCCGCCACCACGTGAATCGGCGGCTCATCGAAACGCTCGGCCAAGCCCGAGGTACCTTCACCGGCCTTCTCTATCCCGTGCAGATCCGGTTCGACAACGAGCAGTCCGCCACCGATACCGTGATGGATATCCGATCCGCCGATACCCCCGCATTCCTCTATGCCTTTGCCAACGCGCTGGCCATGCGGGGGATCTACATCTCTAAGGCTCAGGTTGGTCACGTCGGCGCAGACCTGCATGACCGCTTTTACGTCCGTGACCGACAGGGGAAGAAGATCCTGGATCATGCAGCGCAGCAGGAATTGAGAGCCACCGCGGTCCTCATCAAACAGTTCACCCACATGCTGACTTGGGCTCCGGATCCTGGGAAAGCGATCGAATACTTCGACCAATTTCTGGATCGGATTCTGGAAGAGGCGGGAGCTTCGAAGGGTGGGAAAGCGCTGACCCTGCTCAAGAACAAGAAGACCCTGACTCTGCTCGCCCGTCTCCTAGGCAGCAGCGACTTCCTGTGGGAAGACTTTCTCCGACGGCAACATGCCAACCTGCTTCCCGTCCTGGAGGATTACCAGACCTCGCCCTTGATCCGGCCAAGGTCTGCCATGATCCGGGAGCTGCGCCAGCGGCTGAGCCGGGCCAGGACGGACGAGCAGCGCCGGCGCGCCTTGAACCAGTTCAAGGATCAGGAGATGTTCCGCATTGACATGAAGCACCTGCTGGACCCCGACACCACGCTGCCGGACTTCTCCCGCGCTCTGACCGAGCTGGCGGAGGTGGTGCTGGATCAGGCCGTCCGCGACTGCCAGGCCACACTGACCCGTCTCCACGGGGCTCCCCGACTGCCTGGTGGAGCGCCATGCCCCTTTGCCGTCTTCGGCATGGGCAAGTTCGGCGGCCGGGAACTCGGCTATGCCTCGGACATTGAAGTATTGTTTGTGTATGGCGGGGCTGGCCGAACCACCGGGCGGCGCCCACTGGAGAACAGCGAATATTTCGAGCGGCTGGTGCAGGTCATCCTGCAGCAGATCGAGGCGAAGCAGGAAGGCATCTTCCACCTCGATACACGGCTCCGGCCGCACGGAGGAAAAGGATTGCTGGCCAACACCTTGGACGAGCTACGCACCTATTACAGCGCCTCAGGCCTCAGCGCGCCATTCGAACGCCAGGCCCTGATCAAGTTGCGGTTCGTGGCGGGAGACCAGGTCTTGGGGCGGAAGGTGGAAACGCACCGGGATGCGTTTGCCTACAGCGGCCAGCCGTGGGATCTCGCAACCGCGCTCGACTTGCGCCAGCGACAAGTCAAGGAATTGGTGGAACCAGGCCAGACCAACGTGAAGTACAGCCCCGGCGGACTGATTGATATCGAATATGCAGTCCAGTACCTCCAGCTTCTTCACGGACACCGGCATCCAGAACTGCGCACGCCAAATACGCTGGAAGCCCTCAGGGCTCTGGATCAGACCGGCGTGCTTGCCCCGGACAAGGTGACAGCCCTTCGCGACGCGTACCTATTCCTCCGGACGCTCATTGACGGGCTCAGGATCGTGCGCGGGAACGCCAAGGACCTCGTGTTGCCGCCGTCCGAATCCGATGAGTTTGTGTTTCTTGCCAGGCGGCTGGGCTACACGACCGAGCAGTGGCAGGAAGGTGCGAGAACACTAGGGGCCGACATCAGCCGGCACATGGAGCGCACGAGACAGTTCTTCAGCAGGGAGTTCGGGACTCTGTGACGGGGAATCACAGCTCCTCGTCCGCCTCTCCTTCGAGCGCCAGGCCCGCAAGTTCGGCATAGGCGCGCAAGAGGTCGGAGACCGAGAGCACGCCCACGATTGTCCCATCCTCCGTGACTGCCAGATGGCGGATCGTCTTCTGCTTCATTAGAGCGATCGCCGCCGTGATCGGTTCATTGTCCTCGATCGTGACGACCGGCTTGCTCATGCAGGATTTGACCGTCGTGGTCAGCGGATCGAGCCCTCGCGCAACCGCCTTTCGGCTCAAATCCGTATCTGTGATGATCCCGATATACCGGAGGCCGTCATCCACCAGGAGCGACCCGACTTTCCATTTCTGGAGCAGCCGCCCAGCTTCCTTGACCACGGCATCCTTGTGGACGCTTCGCACCTCATGCGACATGTAGTCCGCGACCCGCGCCCAGGCCAGGCCTTTGGAACCGTTGGGTCCGTTCCTGGATGGCCGGATGGCTTCGAGTTCGGAGATGCAGCTTTCCAGCACGCGCTTGCGCTGGTGGAGCGCTTCGCGAGGAATGTCATGAGCTCCGCTTTCCTGAGCCTCTTCAGGCAGATTGACCAAGCTCGCCGCTTCGCCCAGCTTGGCATATTCATAGGCCTCCAGCAGCTCAGAAGCCTCTCCGAACACTCGACCGAGCAGTCGCTCCGTCGCGAGATCAAATTCTTCAAGCGAGCCAGCCGTGCTCTTCCTCGAGAGAAGCGGCTGAAATTTGGCAAGCTGCTGCCGCAATCGTTCGATGTCGCGATCCACGAACAAGCCGCGAGTCAGCCGAGTCTTCATCGCTTTCTGCATAGGACGCTCTCGTCAGATGAGGGGATAGAGGATACCCCAACTCGGGAGCAGAGACAAGGGGTGAGTTGAGCTAGGCAGGACTGAGAACGGGGCGCATCAGGCGAACCGCGGTCTGTGGGGATCCTGCATCGCTAGGTTGATTCATCGTCGTAGATGTTTTTGCCGCACCGCCTCGAACGCGATGCATCCTATCACGCGTGTGGTAAGGCACGAGGCCCTCTAAGACCAAGGACAGCTTGTCGCAGGGAACATCTTCCAGAACTTTGACCGCGAGTTTCGGATCTGGACCGGACCGCCCTCCCACGTACACGTCCACCGCATCGACCACCTGTCCGTCCACCTTGGCTTTTTTCCCTAACAAGCCAATGTCTGCGACCAGATGGTTGCCGCAGCCGGCAGGGCAACCTGACCAGTGCATGGTAATGGGTTTGATGCCGGTCTCCAATCTCGATTCAAGCGCTTTGGCTGTCTGAAGAGCTCGGCTTTTCGTCTCGATGACCGCAAGATTGCAGTAGTCATTGCCGACACAACTCACCAGCCCTTGCTGGATCGGTGAAGGATTGTAGGCGAACTGTTTCAGAAACGGATCTTCGGTCAGGTCCCCGAGTTTACGATCTGCCACGTTCGGGATGATCAAGGCCTGGGACGGTGAGAGACGAATCTCTCCGGCGCCATACCGTTCCGCAAGTGCCGTGACTGCCTTGAGGTCCTCAGCCTTGACTCGCCCCACAGTGACCTTCAGCCCCACGTAATTCATGCCCGGCTGCTTCTGGCGATAGATCCCAATATGATCCTTCACGGACGTCTTGCGCGCATCTATGCCGGCCGGAAGGAGCGTCCGCCCGACGCGCGCTTCCGCCTCTTTCCGAAAGCGATCCTCGCCCCAGTCATCCAAGAGAAACGCCAGGCGTGCATTGTTCCGTGTCTCCCGATAGCCATAGTCCCGATAGACGTGCATAATTGCCCTGCACACCTCCACCACTTCCGCCGGAGTCACAAAGATATCCAAGGCGCTCGCGACTCGATAGCCACCAGAGCCAAGCTTGCCCCCAGCCAAGATATTGAAGCCGACCACCTTCGCCCCTCCCGTTTCCTGATAGGCCGGGACCAGCGCGAGGTCCTGCGTTTCCATATGAAGACAGTTGTCGGGACAGCCCGTGATGGCTACGTTGAACTTTCTGGGGAGGTTGGTATAGGCACGGTTGTACAAAATCTCTTCAGTGAGGGCCGCCACCATAGGCGTTGCGTCTAAGATCTCCTCTGAAGTTAATCCCGCGACCGGGCAAGTCATCACATTGCGGATATTGTCCATGCCGGTCTGCATGGAATTCAGCCCGACCTCCTCCATCTTGGCAAAGATCGCCGGGACATGTTCAATCCGAATGTGCCGGAGTTGAACCTGCTGGCGCGTGGTGAGATCCAGGAGCCCGTTTCCGTATGTCGCCGCGATCTCGGCCAGCGCCCGCATTTGGTAGGAGCTGGTCTTCCCGCCGGGAATCCGCACGCGGATCATGAAGAATCCGGGCGTGGGGTTCCGAAGAAACAGCCCGTACCACTTTAGACGTTGGATATCGCCTTCAGAGATCGCTTCCCATCCGGTCCTCGCATAGGCCGCAATCGCATCCTTGATGTCTAACCCGTCGCGCTCTCGCTTGATCTCTTCGATCTTGTTCATCTCGACACCGACGGTCGGGAACCCGGTAGTCCTGTCGGAATCCCAGCCGTGGCTTCAGAGGGCATATGGGCGACGCTGGCTAACCAGTAGAGTCCACCGACGAACACGCTGCCGCCGATCACGTTGCCGAGGATCACGAAGGCTTGATTCCAGAGAAACCCGGCCCATGTCACGGTGGCCGCATGTGGAAGGAACAGAGCCACGCCCAGGAGGGACTGATTCGCGATGCTGTGCTCGAACCCGCTGCCAACGAAGGCCAGCAGGCACCAGAAGATCAGGACCAGTTTCGCGACATCGCTCGTCGTGCGTCCGGCTGTCCAGACTGCCAGGCACACAAGCCAGTTGCACAGGATGCCGCGCACCACTAACTCCCACGCGGATAAGTTCATTTTCAGAGCCGCTACTTTCATCAGCAGATCAATCTGGGGCTGCTGTGACAGGACTCCGGACTGGGCCACGAGCCAGGCGAGACCAAGCGACCCGATGAGATTCCCCGCCAGGGAAAAGGCCCAAATGCGGTTCACCGTCCCCCACGAAATGGCGCCGTCCAATGCCCCAATTGCGCAGACCATGTTGTTGCCCGTAAACAGCTCGGACCCGGCGAAGATGACCAACGTGAGCGCGATCCCGAAGGCAACACCCATGACCAACTTCAGAGCTGCCGCCCCTTCCGCGGCAAACGGTGCTCCTACGCTGAAAATGAGCGTGATCCCGAACCCGAGATACACGCCTGCTAGTGCCGATAGGATCAGATATCCGATTGGCCTGCCTTCGAGACATGCGGCCTTGGCCTTGGACTGCTCAGCGATCCTGGCAATGTCGGACTGATGCATCAGGCGACCGCCCTTCTCAGCGAGACCTGATACTCACAACGCTGCGTCGGTTGTAGCGAGACCGCCCCAGCCCGGCTGAGCCGATCCACAGCCAGGAACA